>JAFDXS010000293.1 GCA_018267795.1 Bacteroidota bacterium
AAATAAGAATTTTGCATTGTTAATCTAAATAATAACAACAATATGTACGTCGAACAATTATATACAGGGTGCCTGAGTGAGGCTGCCTATTTTATATCAAGTGAAGGAGAGGCCGCGGTGATAGATCCGCTACGCGATGTGGATGTGTATATACAAAAAGCAGAAGAGCAGGGTGTAAAGATCAAATACATTTTCGAAACACATTTCCATGCCGATTTTGTGAGCGGTCATATTGATCTGTCGAAGAAAACTGGTGCGCCAATCATATATGGCCCATTAACACAGGCAGGTTTTGATGTTCACGTGGCTAAAGACGGCGAAGAGTTTACAATAGGAAAAGCTAAAATAAAAGTATTGCATACGCCCGGCCATACGCTGGAAAGCAGTTGTTACCTGCTGTATGATGAAAACAATAAGCCATACAGCGTTTTCACAGGAGATACATTGTTTGTAGGTGACGTAGGTCGCCCCGATCTTTTTAGTGGAAACCTGAGTAAAGAAGAGCTCGCAGGCATGATGTATAACAGTCTGCAGACAAAAATTAAAACACTTGATAACGACATTATAGTTTATCCAGCACATGGTCCCGGCTCATCTTGTGGTAAAAACCTGGGCCCGCAGACATACAGCACTATTGGTGAACAAAAGGAAACCAACTATGCGCTGCAGGAAATGACTAAAGAAGAGTTTATAAAAACAGTGACAGAAGGCCTTACAACACCTCCTGCATATTTCCCGCTTAATGCTAAGATCAATAAAGAAGGTTACGAAGCAATGGATGAATTAATGGGTAAAGCAGATAGGGCCTTGTCTATCTCTGAATTCAAGCAGCTGACAAAAGAAGGTGCCTGGATATTAGATACCCGCTCTTCTGCAGTCTTTACCGAAGGCTTCGTGCCGGATGCTATAAGCATAGGACTTGATGGCCGTTTTGCAGAATGGGCCGGTAGCCTGTTGCCTTTAGATCAGGCTTTAGTGTTGGTAACTGAAGAGGGTAAAGAAAGGGAAAGCATTATTAGGCTTGCAAGAGTAGGTATAGATAATGTACAGGGTTATCTGCAAGGTGGGTATGAAGCATGGAAAAATGCAGGTGAAGAAATAGACATGATCATTGATATAGAACCCGAAGAGCTGGCTATGGATATACCACACGACAGCAAGCTGGAAGTACTGGATGTACGCAAGCCTGCAGAGTTTGAGGCAGGCCATGTGAAAGGTGCTACTAATGTACCGCTGAACACCATGATGGACCCGCTGAATATAGCTATGATAGATACAGACAATAACCTGTATGTGCACTGTGCAGGTGGCTATCGGTCGGTTATTGCATCATCTCTGCTTAAGCGCCAGGGCTATCATAACCTGCGCAACGTATTGGGTGGCTATGGTAAAATGAAGGCTGTGAAAAACATGCCGATAGTGACTCCTGAACAGGCTCAGGCAAATTAGTCTATAAATGAAGCAACATAAAGAAGGCCTCCGTACGGAGGCCTTCTTGTTTTTATGTGGTATAGGTTTCAATTAAGCTACTATAGCTTATGACTGTTGTGGGTACAATAATTAATGCAGAACTTTGTATTCAATTAAGGAGTATTTATGCAAACAACGCGCACTGTGGCGCATATAGAAGCAGCCACAAAAGCAATGGTAGGTGTTCACACGGTAAACAGGGCATTGCCTGTACGACACCTGAAACAAATAAGCCCGTTTATTTTCATAGACCACATGGAGCCTTTTGAAATAAAGAAAGGCGAAAAAATAATGCGCATAGAGCCACATCCTCATGCCGGCTTCGAAGTAGTAACATATTTACTGGATGGCAAATTCTTTCACAGGGATAGCCAGGGGAATGAGCAAGTAGCAGAGGCGGGTGATATAAACTGGATGACTTCCGGTAAAGGTATCATTCATTCTGAAGGGCCAATAAATGAGATGGCTGAAACCGGAGGTACCGTATCTCTGATACAAACATGGATAAACCTTCCGGCAAATAAAAAATTTATAGACCCATCATTTCGCCATTATGCAGGCGGCAATTTACCACAGGTTAATACCGATACAGCAGAGCTTAAGGTGCTAATAGGTAGTTACGGAGCCTTTAGCTCTCCCATTACTACTCATACGCCCATGTATTATTATCATATAAAGATGAAAGCCGGGCAGGTATTTTCTTATGCGGTAGATGCTAAACATACTGCAGGCATATACGTAATAGACGGAAGTTTAAAAATACTAAATCACACTACAGATAAGGGAACGGTGGTAGAGTTTAATAATGATGGTGATGCTGTTGCTGTAAAGTCTTTGACAGATGTAGAGTTCATAGCTTTTGGTGGTGAGCCGATTAATGAGCCTTTGGTAAGCTATGGTCCTTTTGTGATGAACGATTTCAAGGAAATACAGCAGGCTATCCACGATTATGAAAGCGGTAAGATGGGCGTATTGGAGTATTAGAATGGTGTTTTTTAGTCAGGGCCGGGTATCCGAAAGGATGCCCGGCTTTTTATGTAAATCCTTTTTTGATTATTTACTTACTAGTATGTAAGTTTGCAGCGTGACTACAAGGGAAGAAATACTGGTGCTGGGCGAAAAGCTTATACGCCTGAAAGGCTATAATGCATTCAGCTATCACGATATATCTGCTGCCCTGGATATTAAGAATGCGGCAGTGCATTATCATTTCCCTAAGAAAACAGACCTTGCTGTAGCCATATTACAAAGCTGCCATGAGCGTAGTGTCAAGATCCTGGAAAAGAATAAATATGATAATGCGCTGGATAAACTTAAGGCTTTCCTAAAGGTCTATGCTGATAGCTATAAGCACAGTATGGTATGTTTGGTAGGCGGCATGGCAGCAGAGTTTCATTCTTTTGAGGCCCCTGTGCAGAAAGAACTGAAGGCTGTAGTGCAGTATATCACAGAGCGCCTGGCAGATATATTGGAAGAAGGCAGGAAAGAAAAAGTATTTGCTTTCAAAGAAACACCGCGCACCAAAGCATTGCTTGTTGTCACCAATATGATAGCTGCGTTGCAACTGGAACGCATAATGGGCAAAAAAGAATTTACAGATATATATCAGGCTGTTATTAAAGATATCGCAGCTTAAAACTTTACAATACACATCACCACAGGTTAAAACGATAATATGAAAAGAGTAGTAGTAACTGGCATCGGTACAATAAATCCATTAGGCAACAATGTTGCTGATTTTTGGACAGCCCTGGCAGCAGGCAAAAGCGGTGCTGCTGATATTACAAGATTCGACGTATCAAAATTTAAAACACGCTTTGCATGCGAGGTGAAGAATTATGCCCCGCTTGATCATTTTGAAAAAGCAGAAGTACGCAAATATGATCTGTTTTCGCAGTATGCCTTAATAAGTGCCGCGGAGGCAGTAAAGCAATCCGGGCTTATGGATAGCGATGTAAACCTGGAGCGCGTAGGCGTTATCTGGGCTTCTGGCAATGGTGGTATTGGCACATTGGAAGAGCAGGTTACCGAATATGCAAAAGGCGATGGCACACCAAGGTTCAATCCCTTCCTGGTGCCTAAAATGATAGCAAATATAGCTTCCGGCCTTATTGCCATAAAGTATGGTTTTAAAGGTATCAACTATGTTACCGTTTCTGCTTGTGCTGCCGGTAACAATGCTATTATGGATGCATTCAACTATATACGCTGGGGCAAAGCAGATGTAATGGTAACCGGTGGCTCTGAAGCGCCTATTTCACATGCGTCATTAGGTGGCTTTAGCTCTATGAAGGCATTATCTACACGCAATGAGGATCCGAAGGGTGCCTCACGCCCGTTCGATAAGAACAGGGACGGTTTTGTGCTCGGCGAAGGTGGTGCTGCACTGATACTGGAGTCTTATGAACATGCCGTAGGCAGGGGAGCGACAATACTTGCAGAACTTTCAGGCGCTGCTATGACATCAGATGCTTATCATATATCTGCCACGCATCCCGAGGGTGAAGGCGCATACCGTGCCATGAAGCTCGCGCTGGAAG
>JAFDXS010000294.1 GCA_018267795.1 Bacteroidota bacterium
CCGGGCTCAGCTTTCTTTGATAGTGCTATGAGCTTTGGCATGATACGCGCAGGCAAGGTGGACCTTACGGTACTGGGCGCTATGGAAGTATCTGACACAGGTGATATAGCAAACTGGAAGATACCCGGCAAGATGGTGAAAGGCATGGGTGGCGCTATGGACCTGGTAGCAGCTGCTAAAAATATTATTGTTGCTATGCAGCATACTAACCCTAAAGGTGAAAGTAAGCTATTGCCAAAGTGCAGCTTGCCACTGACAGGTGTGGGCTGTGTGAAAAAGATCGTTAGTGACCTGGGCGTGTTTGATGTGACTGCGGATGGCTTCCGTTGCCTGGAGTATGCACCGGGTGTAACAATAGAAGAAATAAAAGCTAAAACAGCAGGCAGACTTACTATTGCTGATGATGTGAAAGAAATGGTATTCTAAAATAATGAGCGATATTATTATATACCACAATGGTAGGTGCAGCAAGAGCCGCGGTGCACTGGAAATACTGCAGGAAAAGGAAGTGCCCTTCGAAGTGCGCTGGTACCTTACAGAGCCCCTAAACCAGAAAGAACTGAAAGCCCTGCTAAAAAAACTGGGAATGAAAGCGGCGGAGCTGGTGCGCAAATCTGAACCGCTTTATAAAGAACAGTATAAAGACCAGCAACTTAGCGAACAGCAGTGGATAAAAATACTGGCAGAAAATCCTGTACTTATAGAGCGACCGATAGTAGAAAAGGGCGATAAGGCAATAGTGGCACGCCCGCCGGAGAAAGTGTTATCATTTTTATAAATGCACTTTTTTACCTGTGTATTTGTCCCATCTTAAGGGAATGATTTGCTATCTTTAGTTTTCGCACATTGGCAAATGAAACGGTTACCTGTATATATATTGTGTTTGCTGCTTCTATGCAGTAATGTATATGCAGGCAGTAAAAATAAAAAAGAAGCCAAAGGGCCGCCAAGGTCTGAGGCGCTGCTGGTAGGCGACCTGCTGAACTGCCTGATGTATGCAGATACTATTACCTACTCGGGCTACTTCCCTGATTTTGACACACTTTGGAAAAAGGTAATAGAATACACAGCGATAGATGAAAAGACCTCTGAAGAAATAAACCACTTGAGGCAGCATCCTGAAAAAGTACAGCAATTCGATCCTTACTTTAATCATGACATAAACAGGAGCTTTATGTATGTGGTGAATAAGGGTACAGACTCCGGCATACACTGGCATGATATAGTGCTGCTGCGCTATGAGCTGAAAAAGATAAGGCTTACGCGCGATATGGTAGGCTATGAGCTTATATCGCCCATACGCTTTCGCGGCTTTGTTTTTGTAGAGGATATGCTGACGCGAAAAACATGGTGTTTCTCAGTAAATGAAATGCAGAACTTTGATAACTACTGGTTTGGTGGGCAGGTAATAAACATCTTCGAGGCCAATACGGTAGATGAGTACCTGGCAAAAGAATTTGCCGAGAAGAGAAGAAAAAAGAGGCTGCAGGATATGGGTGTTACAGAGGAGGAGCTTGCAGCATCTGAAAAGCAAAAAAAGAAGGAAGAGCAGGCTAAGACAATGAGTAGTAACCCCCTGATGGTAAGCATGGGTGATGATGAAGATGAAAAGAAAGTGCACAAAGAGGTGATGGACAGGAAATACTATGTAGGCACATTTGACAATGATATAAAGGTGAAACTGTATGTGCGCTATATAAAAGGGAACTGCCCGGGTGGTATATGCTCCTGGGAGGCTATATATAAATTTGGCGACCAGGACGAATACATAAAGCTGGATGTAGAAAAGAAGCCGGACAGCACCTGGGAGTTTACGGAAGATCCGCCCATCGGCGGCATGGACCTGAAGCTGAAGGGTAAAACCTATACCGGCACATGGATGTCGAGCGATAATGAAACAGGCTATGATGTACGCATGTCGCAGATGGATGTGGCGCCGGCACGTATAAAGGAACTGGATGATATAATAGAAAAAGGAGATTTCGCGCATGGCATACCCGCCGAAAAAAAGGACGAAGATGCGCGGGGACAGGATGAAGGCTACCAGAATTAGCCTCCTATCAATACTGTTTATATCTATATCTAAAGAGTAATTTATTTACAGAAGTCCAGTTCCTGTAACTTTATACAGCGATACAAAATATTAGCAATAATTAATTTATGGACCAACCGACGATAAAGACACTTGGTGAATTAAAAAAGAACGGCTACAAGCCTAAAACCGTAAAAGAAGAAATAAGACAAAATCTAATAAAGTCAATACAGCAAAAACATAATCCTTTTCCTGATGTACTGGGTTATGAAGACTCAGTAATACCGGATGTAGAAAGAGCGTTATTGTCAAAGCACAATATATTGTTCCTGGGCTTGCGCGGACAGGCGAAAACACGCATGGCACGTGAAATGGTAAACCTGCTGGACGAATGGATACCGGTGGTAGAAGGCAGTGAAATAAATGATGATCCGTTCATGCCTATATCCCTGTATGCGAGAGAGCAAATTGCAGAGCTGGGTGATGCCACGCCAATAAGCTGGTGGCATAGGAACGAACGCTATGGTGAAAAGCTGGCCACGCCGGATGTATCAGTAGCAGACCTGATAGGTGACGTGGACCCGATAAAGGCTGCAAACATGCGCTTGAGTTTTGCAGATGAAAAAGTGATACACTACGGTATAATACCCCGCTCGCACCGAGGCATATTTGTAATAAATGAATTGCCTGATCTGCAGGCGCGCATACAGGTTTCTCTCTTCAACATTTTGCAGGAAGGCGATATACAGATACGCGGTTTTAAGCTGCGCCTGCCGCTGGATATAATGTTCGTATTTACTGCTAATCCTGAAGACTATACCAATAGGGGCAGCATAGTGACACCACTTAAAGATCGTATAGAAAGCCAGATAGTAACACACTACCCTAAAACAGTAGAGGTATCACGCGCAATAACTGCACAGGAAGCGCGCGTACCCGAAGAGCAACAAAAGCGTGTGGAAATGCCGGAGCTATGCCGTATGCTGATTGAAGAAATAGCCATGGAAGCACGCAAGAGCGAATATGTGGACCAGAAGAGCGGTGTATCTGCAAGACTTACCATATCTGCATTTGAAAACCTGATGAGTACAGCCGAGCGCCGTGCACTGCGTGAAGGTCATGAGAAGACTACGGTGCGTATAGCAGACTTTATAGGTGTAATACCTTCCATCACCGGGAAGATAGAGTTGGTGTATGAGGGTGAACAGGAAGGGCCGATGAACGTGGCTTACCGCCTGACAGGACAAGGTATAAGAACACTCTTCACTCAATATTTCCCTGATCCGCAATCATTCAAAAAAAGCTCGCGCGAGCCGCAGAACAGAAAGACCAAGCCTGCTGTAAATCCTTATCAGCCTGTGATAGACTGGTTTGGCAGGGGTAATGACCTGCTGCTGCTGCAAGATGCTACCGACGAAGGCTACAGGGAAAAACTATACCAGGTAGATGGTTTATACGCTGCAGTAAAGCAATTCTACCCTTCATCAGACGAGGCAGAGGTAGCACTGCTGATGGAGTTTCTGCTGCACGGCATTGCAGAGTTCTCACTCATCAGCAAGAAAGGCGTGGAAGCCGGTGGCTTTGCCTTTGGCGATATACTGGGCAGCATGATGAATATGAGCCTGGGCAGCCTGGAAGATGAGGATGATGAAGACAATATGTAAAGAAGTAATTATGATATAGGTTTATAAGGCAGGGTAAAATGAAATGCCGTGCCTTTTCCTATTTCGCTTTCTACCCATATTTCACCATTATGTCGGGTGATGATTTCTTTTGCAATGAACAAGCCAAGCCCGAGGCCTGATACAGGTGAATCTTCATTTACCCGGTAAAAGCGGTCGAATATGCGGCTAAGCTTTTCTTTAGGAATGCCTACGCCTTTATCTTTTACAATTACGTGCAGTGATTTAAATTCTTTCAGTGCACTTATCTCAATATCCTTTTCGCCTTTAGAGTATTTTATGGCATTA
>JAFDXS010000295.1 GCA_018267795.1 Bacteroidota bacterium
AATTACTACCGTTGGTGATAGATGGTCAGGCAGCGGCAGCTGCACCAATATGCCATCCACGCTATCGTCATTATTTAGTTTGTTCACCTGGTCCAGCAAATATTCCTCACTTATGGAAGGGTCAAAATGCAGCAGGGTAGAGTTAAATCCCAGTTCTTCACAGGTACGCACTTTTGCACCTACGTAGGCTTCGCTTGCCGGGTTATTACCTACCATTATTACTGCCAGGTGGGGTGTTTTGCCGCCCTGCAGTTTCAATTCATCTACTTCATGTTTCAGTTGCTTCTTTATGGAAGCTGATGTAGCTGTGCCGTCTAAAATTTGCATGGCGCAAAGATAACTGTTTTATAAAGTATAAGAATACTGTTAATGAATAAGGCTGCCAATAGCAGCCTTATTTAACTTTTTTAATATTTATTGTTTTGTACCCTAACCTACAGCACCTATTTTCTTCAGCAATTTCCTGTTTTCACGCTTGTGTATCAGGTTATAAGATATGGCATAGATAATAGGCAATATTAACAGTGTTAGGATAGTAGAGGTTATCAGCCCACCTATCACCACTATTGCCAGTGGTTTTTGTGTTTCAGAGCCTATACCGGTGCTTATAGCAGCAGGCAGCAAGCCAATAGCTGCCATCAATGCCGTCATCACCACCGGTCGCACGCGCGACTGCACTCCATGCTCTATGGCCATATGCAGGGTCATTTTTTCTTCCAGGTTCTTTCGGAACACGCTTATCAATATCACCCCGTTCTGAATACATACCCCAAACAATGCTATAAAACCAATCCCCGCACTTATACTAAAGTTCATGCGTGTCACATGCAGTGCAAGTATGCCTCCTATTAGTGCAAACGGAACATTGAGAATGGTAAGTACTGCATCTTTTACATTACCGTAGGTAATAAATAGTATCAGGAAGATGGCTATAAGACACAACGGCACTACTTGTCCGAGTGTTTTAGATGCACGTTCTGCATTCTCAAATTCACCATTCCACGTCATGGTATAGCCGCGTGGCAGTTTTACATGGGCTGCTACTTTCTTTTGTGCCTCTTTTATCGTACTGCCAAGGTCACGTCCGCGTATGGAGAACTTCACAGGTATATAGCGCGCATTATTATCCCGATATACGAATGATGGTCCTGTCAGTTCGCGCATATCGCTTATTTCTTTTATCGGTATGCGGGTGCCATCTTGTGTAGGCACCATTAGCTGTGCTATTTTCTCTTCAGTATTTCTAAAGTCTTTATCATAGCGCACGCGTATATCAAATCTGCGCTCACCTTCATATAGCTGGGTAGCTGCTTTACCACCTATGGCCATTTCTATCACCGCATTCGCATCGGCTATATTCACGCCATACAAGGCCATCTTCTGCTGGTTCAGTTCTATGTGAAATTCCGGTTGCCCCAGGTTGCGCAGTACGCCAAGGTCTTCCACGCCCTGTACGGTGCGTAGTTGCCCCATCACCTGGTCTGCAAGGGTATCAAGTTCTTTGAAGTCTCGCCCAAATATTTTTACTGCCAGCGACGCAGGCACGCCCGCCACTGCTTCCTCTACATTATCACGTATCGGTTGCGAGTAGTTAAACAAGATGCCTGGTATCTTGCTCAGCTGTTTATCCATAGCATCTATCAGGCTTTCTGTTGTTACACCCTTAGGCCATTTATCTTTTGCTTTCAGGTCCACTGCTATTTCCACGTTAAAGAAGCCCTTCGGGTCAGTACCATCTACTGTTCGTCCCACCTGTGCTAGGGTATGCTGCACTTCAGGGAACTGCTCCAGTATGCTCATCATTTTTCTTGCCACCTGGTTCGATTCGTCCAGCGATGCGCTCATCGGCAATTGCCCCTTCACCCACAGCGATCCCTCATCCAGTTCCGGTAAGAATTCAGAACCCAGAAATTTGGCCGAAGCAAAGGTTAAAACCATTAGTGATATCGCTACAATAAGGCTGGTACGCTGATGCGCATACACCTTCTTAAATGCTCGCGTAATATTCTTCTCAAAAAAGGTAACCACAGGGTTATGCTTTTCCTTCACGTTCTTTCTTAGCAATATGCTGGATAATGCCGGTACCAGGGTAAGTGTATAAATCAACGCCCCCAGCAATGCAAAGCCTAATGTAAATGCCAGCGGAGAGAACATCTTTCCTTCCACTTTCTTAAAGGCAAATATTGGTATAAGACAGGTAAGTATTATAACCTTTGAAAAGAATATAGCCTTACCCATTTCTGCGCCCACATTCTTAAATAAACCCAGCTTTGCCAGCTTATTGAATTTCTCCATCCCTACTTCTTTCGCTCGATGGTCAAGTACCACAAATAGCCCTTCCACCATCACCACGGCACCATCTATGATAATACCAAAATCCACCGCCCCCATCGATAGCAGGTTTGCAGTCATGCCGCGCAAGCGCATCAGCATAAACGCAAAGAGTAGAGAAAGAGGTACTATTATGGCCACAATCAGGGTAGTGCGCCAGTCGGCCATAAATATGAATACGATAAGCGTTACCAGTATTATGCCTTCAAACAGGTTATGCAGCACCGTATGTGTTGCATATTCCATCAGTGTGCTGCGGTCATAGAATGGTACTATTTTTACGTCTTTCGGCAGTACGTTTTCATTCAGGTCGTCCACCTTTTCATGTATCGCTTTCAGCACTTCGGCGGCATTCTCGCCTTTGCGCATCACTATTATCCCTTCTACCGCATCTTCTTCCTTATCGCGTTTCACGTCACCCAGCCTTGGCTTCTCGCTTTCTACTACGGTAGCAATATTTTTTACCAGTATAGGTACCCCGTTTATCTTGGTAACGATTATGTTGTTTATCTCGTTTATGTCATTCAGCAGCCCAATACCGCGTATTATAAATGCCTGGCCATTTTTCTCCAGCACATCACCACCCACGTTTATATTGCTTTTCGACACCGCATTATATATGTCCAGTGATGAAAGCCCGTAGTTGGTTATGCTGTTTGGGTTCACGCGTATCTCATAAATCTTTTCACCTCCGCTAAAGGTATTCACGTCTGCTACCCCCGGTACAGATTTAAACTGCCTGTCCAGCACCCATTCCTGTATAGTGTTCAGTTCACGTATGTTCTTTGTTTTGCTTTCCAGTGTGTAGCGGTATATTTCCCCTGTAGGCCCGTATGGTGGCTCTACTTCAGGGTTTATATTATCTGGTAGCTCAGCATTGCTCAGTCGGGTAAATACCTGCTGTCGCGCAAATGCATCATCCACATTGTCATCAAATATGATGCGTATATAAGACAATCCGAATGAGGATGTTGACCTCAGGTTTATCTTGCTTTGCACAGAATTGAGCGCAGTTTCCAGCGGTATGGTTACGAATTTTTCTACTTCCTCAGCGCTGCGTCCCGGCCATTGTGTAATGATGATTATCTGTGTATTGGTTACGTCGGGGAAGGTCTCTATCGGGGTATTCTTATAGCTCATATACCCAATTACGGCAAGCACCGCCGTCATAAAAAAGACGAAGTACCTGTGCCGCAGCGAAAAGTATATGATGCGTTTTATTAGCTTATTCATTGAATGTCTTTTGGAGGATTAGCTATTGCTATTGGGCCATTAATTGGTTAAAGATGAGTATCTGGTTTTTGGTTATCAGCCTCTGCCCCGGCTCCACGCCGCTGGTTATATAGGTTTTTTCATTCACGGTTTTCAGTATGCTCACTTCTGCTATCTTCAGATCATCATTGCCATTATACACTACTACATAGTCTTTCCCTTCATTAGCTACCAGTGCAGCCGTAGGTATGCAAATAGAGCGATCCCCTTCCTCATTGCTTACTATTACTTTGGCAAACATTTCAGGCTTTAGCAGCATATTGCTGTTGTCCAGTGTCACGCGTACACGCATGGCCTTGCTTTGTGGGTCCAGCACCTGGCTTATTTTATCTACTTTGCCAGTCATTACTTTGTCTGGGTACGACATTGGTATTACACGCACATCATAACCTTCTT
>JAFDXS010000296.1 GCA_018267795.1 Bacteroidota bacterium
AAGTCGCCTTTTTCTTTGTTACTTTCATTTTTGGCGAGACAAAAAGAAAGTAAACTCACGTCAGGCACGAAATAAAAGATCTAAACTAAAGTTGTTACTTTTTCATTTTTAATTGAGAAATGTGGACATCTTTATTTGGAAACCGCTTGTTAATATTATTATCTTGCCATTCCCACTCCCGTCACTGCGAGGAACGAAGCAGTCTCAAGTCAACACGGGAAAATCTTTAACCTGCTATAAACCTCTGCCTATGAACCTTCTTACTTTACACTTTCCCAAATGCGACATTTTGGGAGAAAATGTTACATTTCACAAAATCGTTATAAGCCATTATTATCAACGATTTAAGCTGCTCAGCAGCCCAAAATGTCCCAAAACTTTTTTTCTCGCAAATGGGACATTTCAGCCTCGTCACAACAATTAAACACCCGGAACGTTCAAATAGTACAAAATGAACACGTATTTTGCAGCCTTATTTTCACATACCCATACATGAGTAAACTGTCCATAGTCATTCCCGCCTACAATGAAGGCCCCACCATTCACCGTATCCTGAATAAGGTGAAGGCTGTAAAGCTCATTGGCGATATAGAAAAGGAAGTGATTATAGTAAACGACTGTTCTAAAGACGATACCGAAACCTCCATACTCGCTTACCAGGCTGCCAATCCGGAATTGCCAATTACATACTACAAGCACGAAGTAAACCAGGGCAAGGGTGCAGCGTTGCACACCGGCATACGCAATGCCACCGGCGACTGGGTAATAATACAGGATGCCGACCTCGAGTATGATCCTGATGAATACAATTTGCTTTTAAAGCCCATACTCGATGGTTTTGCAGATGTAGTGTACGGTTCACGTTTCATCGGTGGCAACCCGCACCGCATATTGTTCTTCTGGCACTCTATAGGCAACAAGTGGCTCACCACCCTCTCCAATATGTTCACCAACCTGAACCTTTCGGATATGGAGACATGCTACAAGCTCTTCCGCCGCGACGTAGTGCAGGGCCTGAAGCTGGAAGAAAAGCGCTTTGGCTTCGAGCCGGAGATTACTGCCAAAATAGCCCGCATACCTAAGATACGCGTGTACGAAGTAGGTATATCCTACTACGGTCGCACCTACGAAGAAGGCAAGAAAATAGGCTGGAGAGATGGCTTCCGTGCCATTTGGTGCATATTGAAGTATAACCTGTTCAAAAAGTAAAACGCATGCCTGTAATACTGCCTGTAAAAGGCGTTTCACCCCAGATACCGGAAGATTGCTTTGTAGCTCCTAACGCCACCATAGTAGGCGATGTAGTAATGGGCACCGAATGCAGCATCTGGTTTAACGCCGTTATCCGTGGCGATGTAAACAGCATACGCCTCGGCAATAAAGTAAACGTGCAGGACGGCGCATGCATACACTGCACCTACCAGAAGACAAAGGCAATAATAGGCAACAACGTATCCATAGGCCACAATGCCATAGTACATGGCTGCACTGTAGAAGAAAATGTACTTATAGGCATGGGCTCTATAGTAATGGACAATGTACACATAGGCAAGAATAGCATAATAGCCGCAGGAGCCGTCGTGCTGGAGGGTACCAAAGTACCGGAAGGCAGTATTTTCGCAGGGGTGCCGGCTAAAAAGGTGAAGGACATTAGCCCCGAATTATTAAGTGGCGAAGTAGAGCGCATTGCCAACAACTATCTTATGTATAGTTCCTGGTTTAAGTAGCAGCTTCCCGATAGCTATTTTCTATGCAGTTATATGGGGTATTTTTTCATTTTTTGTCCCCAAAAGCTTTGATTAATAACAATTTGTTGTTTTATTTGTGACCGCAGAACTGTACTTATAGCTTATATTAAGCGCTTTTGCATACAGACCTGCACTTTTTTTCACAATAGCATTTATATTTGCGCACACAATCAAACACACAATCTATATGAGAAAATTTCTTCTTACCATTTTAGCTGCCGGTAGCTTAGCAGCAGCTAATGCACAATCTGCAGGTTCTATCCTGGTTTACGGAAATGTAGGATTTAATACAGGGAAGGATTCAGCAAAAACAACAAATACTAATTTCAATATCAATCCGGGTGTTGGTTATTCATTGAACAACAATTGGGTTATAGGTCTGCAAGGTGGTTTTGGCATGAGCACAATGAAGGAAGATGCTGGTGGCAAAATGACTGATAATTCGTTTAGCATCGGTGCATTTGGTCGTTACACTAAGCACCTGGGTAATATATTTTCAGTTTATGCTCAGTTGAATGCTGGTTACATGGGTAGCCACTCTAAAACTGAATATAGCGGTGTTACAATCGACGATGTAAAATATAGCGGTTTTGGTGCAAACCTTTTCCCTGCTGTACAGGTAGCAGTAGGCAACTGGTTCAATATGGACTTCTCTTTCGGAGGCCTTGGCTATTCTACAATGAAGGCTAACACTTCTGGTGCAAATGCTTCAAGCTCTTTCGCTTTCACTTTTGGCCAGACTGCTAACATCGGTATCTCTAAATACTTCGGTTGCGGTCACCACATGCACGGTCACCACGAACCAGGTGAAGATACTCGCCACATGGATACTAGCGATGATGACGATGATGCACCAAAAGCACACAACCACCACGACAAGAAAGCTAAGAAAAGCAAAAAAGATAAAGACAGCGACGACGAATAGTCTCCTATAATATTACAAATGCCTCGCACTAGTTGAGGCATTTGTAAATTAAAGTCCATTATCTTTTCACACTACGCGCGGCAATAGCGCACAACACAAAAAACCATATGAAAAAGTTTCTTCTCGCAATAATAGCTTTGGGTAGCATGGCAACGGCCAATGCACAGGAGCATAGCTGGCTGGTTTACGGTAATGTAGGCTTCGCTTCAGATAAATTAGATAATAAGGATAATGTTATTACCTGGAATGCTAATCCCGGTGTAGGTTATCAATTCAATACTCATTGGACTGTAGGTCTGAACCTCGGATGGGGCCAAAGCTCTACTAAAGTAAACGGCGACAATAACAGAACAGCTGTAAATAGTTATGAAATTGGTCCTTTTGTTCGCTACACACGCGAGCTTGGTACTAATGGTATATTCTACTACTTCGGCCAGTTAAATGCCAGCTACATGGGCGGTTATACTACTTATGGCAGCGATCCTTCTTTTGCCAAGCATACAGGTTTTGGCATTAATGCTTTCCCTGCTATCGGCATGCATGTAAGCAAATGCTGGGGTATCAACTTCTCTATAGGTGGTATCGAATACACTACTGATAAGTATGATGGCGCTGCTAATGCCAACAACAACTTTGGCTTTACCTTTGGCCAGCAAATGAACATCGGCGCTCAGTGGAACTTCAATTGTCACGGTGGTCATCACATGCACCATGGCAAGCACCACAAAGACAGTGATGAAGATAAAGCACCAAAGAAAAGCAAAAAAGCTAGCGATGACGATGATGAATAATCACTAACTCGTAACAATACTTTAGCCCGCTTATACAGCGGGCTAATTTTTTTAATTAATTCTTACCGATGTTGCAGAAATAAGTATAGTTTTATATACTTGTATATTGTTTTACTACTATTATAGCCTGCTGCATAGCAGCATGAAAACTAACACACATTGTCTTTTATGAAAAAACTAATGTTAACCCTTTTAGCTGCCGGTAGTATGGCGGCTGCAAATGCACAATCGCATACCATACTGCTTTATGGCAACGCTACTGTAAATACAGACCAGCAGGAGTACGTAGGCGATATAAAAACCAATAGCATACAGTGGGGTATCAATCCCGGTATCGGTTACCAATTCAGCCCGCACTGGACTATAGGTGTACAAGGTGGCTACCGTATGGGCAGAAATGATCAGCCGGTTCAAAACGGAACACAAACTACAGTTACTAATGATTGGAATGCAGGTGTATTCGCCCGCTATACCAAATACTTCGGCCCTATATTCTTCATATATGGCCAGCTGGAAGGCAGCTATGTA
>JAFDXS010000297.1 GCA_018267795.1 Bacteroidota bacterium
CACATCATGTAGCAGGGCGCAAATAGATGACGTAACGCCAAGGCCTATTTCCTCCACCACAATGCGGGCGACAGCTAAAGGGTGCAATATGTATGGCTCGCCTGATTTGCGGCGCATATCCTTGTGCGCATCAGCGGCAATCTCGAAAGCTCTTCTTACCAGTCCTTTATCGCCTTTTTTAAGCCTTTGCTTCAACGCGCGGAGCAAAGCCCTATACTCACGGAGAATAAGTTTCTTTTCTTCTTCCTCGTTCTTATTATATACTTCTGTTTCTGTAATTTCCATAATTCTAACAACCCTAATTTACGACATTTCCCGCGGCTGAATAATAAATTAAACCCAATGCCATATAAGGCATTGTAATACAAAAGGCTTATTTAACATTACTTATAATTGGCCTTATAGAATGCCTCATAAGGCACCATTGTATGATCTGTAAACAACTTATTGTAATTGCTTGCAGAAATGATCATTATTTGATACTCATTAGCCTTATACTCCCTGAAAATTTCAGGGGTAGCTTTTACTGCATTCAAGAATATTTTAGCCTGGGTAGCATTCTGGAAACTTTTGGCCACTACTGCCACCTCTTTCTGGCTCAATAAATCCATATTAATGGAGAGATTGAGGCTATTGAATTTGAAGGTACTAAAGTCATTTAATGCAGCTTTAAGGCCCATAGCGCGAGACTCGAGGCCAGGTATGGCAATGACAAAATAATGCTGCTCTTTAGGATCGTATGTGAAGCCTTTAACCTTATCATTAGCGCTAACCCCTGGCACTGCCGGTGGCGGTGCACCATTGGTTGGAGCAGCAGGGTTTGCTGTACCATTGGCAGCAGGAGCCGGGGCGCCATTAGTGAGCGTTTTGCTCATATTGGCCAGGTTATTGGCAGCCGGGTTGCCTGCCGGAGCTGCTGCTGGCGTATTAGCCGGGCGGTTTTTGCTGATATAGTTCATCACCGCATCTGCCCAACTACGAAGCGAATCAGAAGGGTGCGACTTGATAAATTCAGTTAATAAAGTGTCCGCAGCAGAATAGTTACCTAAAGAAGCCAAAGAAATAGCTTCCATCATGTGAAACCTGTCCGTGTACTTAACATCCTTATACACCTGGTCGGCATGCTTTACATGCAGTATAACTTCATTATACTGGTGATTTATCAATAAGCTATAGGTTTCATCATAATAGTTGGCGGCTGTCATGCCGTCAACCGTTTGTATTCCACCACCATCTTCTGTAGGACGAACAAGCTTTGTAAATTCAGAAGTTGGATAATCCTGTATCAGCTTGTCGCTGTAGATTTTAGCCTTATCGAGCTGATTCTGGCGTATGGCAATAATATATCTCAGATAATCTGCTTCCGCCTGCTGGTCGCTATTAGGGAAACGTTTTTCCAGGGTATCCAGCGTGCGCAAGGCTGGCGGATAATCCTCCAACTGTCTTACATAGGCATTAGAGAGATCAATGTAAGCACGCTGCAAGAGCTTATAGGAAGCGGCCTGCTGCTCGGCAGTATTAGGTATTGCTGCAAGCAGAAGCTCCTCTTTAGGCAGACCGTTTTCGTCATAATCGCTGTTCTCAACATCTACCCCGGAATTATTATAGCTGCCATTATTACCAGCAAATGCTGCAGCCGCAGAACGGCGCCAATTATCTGCCAGTTGGCGATTGCCCCATTTGCGTTTAAAATCATTGTAACCCTGCTGCATTTGTGTAGCATTAGCAAAGTACCAGACCCCACCGGTTTCTGCTCCACCTACAGGTTCAGCGGCTGTAACTGAGCTGATACCGGCATTCTCAGCCCGGTAGATGCTATCAGCACGTTGCTTTTCAAGCTGCTTTAGATATCTGCGTGCAGCGGCTCGTTGTTCTTTATCTGATAATTTGGCCAATGCAAGCAGGCTGTCCTGGTCGTGGATGGTTGTAGCCGGACCTGCGACATCGCCTAATGCCCTGCTACGCACTACAGCGACTGCCACAGCACTATCATTGCCTGCGAAAGAAGCAATTTTTGCTGCGCTATCGTATGCATGCTTAGCTGCCACGTAGTCGCCACTGTTGTAGTATACATTACCAAGCGTAGCGAAGGAAATGGCTTTTTGCTTCTTAGTCGTCCTGCCTGTGTGAATACCCTTTTCAAGATAAGTCACAGCATCTGCAGTATTATTATTTTTTTCTGCCAGGCGGCCCAGCATATAATATACCTGCTCATAGTAATTACTATACTTACCATCATTCAACACTTTTTGCAGGGCAGCCATTGCTTCCCTTTCATTACCACCACCATACATGGAGCTATATGCAAGATATTTCCTGGCATAGAAGTCCATTTCTATTTTGGGGTTGAGGGCTATGACCTGCTTAAAATTATCGGCGGATGCTGTATAATTGCCCTGCCGCTGCAATAGCTGACCGCTGAGGAAGGCAGCACGCATGCGCATGTAATCACTAATATTATTATCGTTAGCCGCTATCATGAGCTGCGATGAGGCATCCTTGTAATTATTGTTACTTAAATTCAGGAAAGCGGCCTCCAGGGCTATACGGCCTTTAAGGTTCTTTATTGAATTGGAATCCGATTCCATAAGCGCCATTACTGATTCGGCTTTTTCAGGCTGATGCGCTTCGGTATAGGTGCGCGACAACCATAATACGGCATCATTATGCACGGCCTTATGCTTGAGGAAATCAAGCATTGTTTTTTTCTGTGCCTCTACTATCGAAGGCTGAGCAGCATTGGCCTTATGAACAGTGGCGGCAGGTTTTTTCTTCTTGCGCTCGTCCATGCTAATGATATAGTGAAATGCAGTAGTCGCTTCGTCATAATGGCCTTTATAATAATAAGCCTGGCCTAAGAGCAAATACATGTCATCGCCCCACTTAGTACGCGGATCGTGTATCTGTATGCCAACAGATACCTTGCGGATAATACTATCCATGTCCGCCGACATGAGGGTGGAATCCTTATTCGGGTCGAAAGGATAAAGACCTAAGAGTGAATCATAATTGTCTCGCCGAAGCCGCTGCATATTGGCCAGGGCTTCGTCCATCTTTCGATTGGCATTGAAGTAATAGTTGTAACGGGTAAAAGTATTCTGGACTACCTGCCGCTGAATAGACCATTTCTTTTTCAGCATTTTCTCATTGCTCCAGGCCTCCCGCTTGTGCTTAATTTTCAGGTCGAGGGCTAGCTGCATTTTCTGCTCACGCTTCTTCTGGGCTGCAGTTGTGGCTGCCTCACGCTTCTTTTTTTCTTTTGTAAGACTATCGGTCCTACTCTTTCTTACCAGCCCCAGGCTATCAAGCCTATGCTTACGCACTTTGGTAACGCTATCAAGCGCATGTTTGCGGACCTTTACCAGACTATCTGAGAACTGTTTTCTTACCTTGAACAGACTATCTGCACGTTTTTTCCTCATTTTGGCCAGCTGCTCGGTCTTTATCTTCCGGAAAACTGTGACGCTGTCGCGATAGCGCCTGCTTTCGCGGTATTTGCGGATATATGCAATGCTATCTGAACGGCGCTTTTGTATGAAATGATTGTATTCCATAACTGTTTTGCGCGCTTTCAGCAGGCTATCAGTTGTTTTTTTACGCGCCAGCTTCAGGGAATCAGTGTAGGCTTTGCGCTGTGCTTTCAGCTTATTGGCCTTGACAAGTCTTGATTTAGATACACTGTCCTTATAATGTTTACTGTCTTTGTACTTGCGGATAACATTGAGGCTATCTGAGATATGTTTACGAAAAGCTTTTACACTATCGGCAGTACGCTGGCGGGCTTGCTGCATAGTCTTCATCTGCTCGCTGCGGGCAGTTTTGGTACTGTCCAGTATGCGTTGACGGGATTCTTTGGATGAATCCATGGCATGTTGGCGTACCACCTTGGCGCTATCGAGTATATGCTGCTGTGCTTCGCGTGTTGAATCGGCGGCATGCTTACGCGCAGCCGCAGCCTGTCCTGAGGTTTGTTTTACCGTTTGGGCATGG
>JAFDXS010000298.1 GCA_018267795.1 Bacteroidota bacterium
CTCAACACCACTATCACCAGGAAGGGAAGCACTAAGCTATAGCCCATAGTGCTCACGAAGTTCACAAGCAGGATAGGGAATATTGCCGAGCGTTCCTTTGCCATTTATTTGTTTTTTCCGGGGTCGGCGTAGCGTATAAATTCATTGCTGGCCCTGTCGAAGTAATAGGTTCGGTCGCAGGCGGGTATCTCTGCCCCCTGCACCTGGAAGTCTGAGCTGAAGAACTGCACGGCTATAGATGTGTAGCGCTCTTTATTGCCCATCACCGTGGCAAAGTTTGCAGCCATGGCCTGTGCATTGTGAAAGAGTTCTATGCTGTCTTTCGCGCACATGTTTTGCTTGCTGTCTGTATAGTTTAGCTCCACCCATGCAGTGCCCTTATTGCTTTCACCTTTCTCTGTCTTTTCATCCTTCTCTATTTTCACATTGCAGTTGCAGGCCTTGCGCAGGTCATCGGCATATTTCTGCTCTGCCTCGTTCAGCTTATAGGGTGGGCTGCAGCTATAGAGTAGCACTAGTATCAGGAGTATGTATGGGCTGTATCGCATATTCAAATATAATAAATGAGCTTGTTATGTTTAATCTTCTTCCACTATCTCCACCACGCGGCCTATCTGCCCGTCATCCAGCCGCACCTTTATGCCGCGGCTGTGGTAGGGCGCGCTTGTCAGCAAGTCTTTTACTACGCCTCTTGTACGCTTGCCACTGCGCTGATCTTTCTTCAGTATTATATCCACCAGCAGGCCTGGGTATATGTCTGCCCTGTTTTGTCCGTTCATGCGCTCAAAGGTAAGGCTTTGCCTTATTTCATTTAGCCGCATGCCATACGCTATTGCTATCTTAATCCTGTTTTCATTTCCGCTTGCTGCTTTTGCTTTATATTGCTGTATGAACCTTGCGCGTCCTGTGTCCCTTTTGCTGCTTTGCTCGCTACTGGCGGTGCAGGCTTTTGCCCTTAAGCCAAAAAAGGAATATGACATGATTCCCGATACTATGAAGCTGCCCTACGAGAAGAACACCATCGTTACAGAAGATGGCTTTCATCTCAACTCCTGGACTTTCCTGCCCAGCGGTACAGACAAGCATGTGAGCGTAGTGCTTGCATACCCTGATGCCGGCAACATGAGCTGGTGGACCTCGCAATGCGCTTTGCTCTCACAGCTGGGCTATACCGTTGTTATGTTCGATTATCGGGGCTTTGGCCAGAGCGAACCTTTCCCCATCACGCGCGAGATGCTGTATTATGACGAGTTTGTAAAAGACCTGACCGCTGCCTATAGATTTGCTAAGGAGAAGTACCATAATACAACCGGCATCTGGTGTGCCTCTATGGGTACCATCCTCACCACCTTTGCAGCACCGCAGCTGCATCCATCCTTTATTATTGCCGATGGCTTCGTTACTGACCCTAAGAAGATACAGGACTATATAGACAAGCAGCACAAGCACTGCGAACTTCCATTCAGTGCTGCCCACTACACCGCTACAGCTAACAGCCTGAAGGTGCCCATGCTCGTTTTCTCAGGCACACAAGACAAGCAAACACCTGACGCCGATGTGCAGGCCTATGCAAAGGCACACAAAAATGTACAGGTTATCACCTTCGATGGCGGCCATCTTTCCGGTTTTTTCAAGTTGTCTGGCAGTTATATGGGCGAGGGCTACCTGAATGATATGGACCAGTTTATTAGTAAGCAAACCGCTTTGCCACGTAACCGTGGCTGGCGTAAAGAGCTGCCTAAACCATCATCCAAAAATTAATGATTATCATCTACTAAGCGCTCAAAGCGTAGCTCCTGCAGGCCTTCTTTCCATACGCGGTTGCCCAGCTGCTCCAGCAGGGTGGCATCTTCCGGCCACACGCGGGCAAATATGTTGCAGCAGTCCAGTCCCTTGCCGGGGCCGTAATAGATGCCCATGCATTTAGCCGTCATGGTGCGCGCAGGTTTTAGCGGACCTATCACTACCTCGCCGGGCTCAGTAAATACTGATGCATTTTCCTGTATCACATCAAGCTCGGGAGCATCGTCTATCCAGATTTCCTGGCCTGATACACGTGCGTGCATAAAGCTGTTGCTAAAGGGCAGTGCTTTATCAAATGCTGCACAGGTGTGCGGCGCATCCTGCAGGTAGTAGTTGAAGCGAATAACGGTATTATCTTTTAGCCTTACTATAAAGCCTTTCATAAAAATATGGTGTGGTTTAAGGAATTGCAATAATAGCTAATAGTCTTTTCATTGTAAGCAGCGTGATAACAAAAGCTACAGCTCTTTCGGTATCTTATAGGTTACCGCATTTATATTCACGCCTGCGCCCACGGCGGCAAATACTATAGTACTGCCTTTCGTTACGCTATGGTCGTCCAGGCGGTCTTTGGCAAATAGGTCGTATAGGGTGGGCAGGGTAGCTACGGAGCTATTGCCCAGCCAGCTTATGGTCATAGGCATTATGTAGGGTGGCATATCCTTTAGCCCGTATAGCGCAAATAGTTGCTTTAGTATTGCCTCATCCATTTTGTTATTGGCCTGGTGTATCAGCACCTTGTCTATGCCCTGTATGCTTAGTCCTGCATTGCTGATGCAATCTTTTATTACGCGCGGTACTATCTTCAGCGCATGCTCGTACAGCTTGCGTCCCTGCATTTTCAGGAAGAGCCGATCACTGCCATAGTCAGGGTTGTAAGATTTGTCCATTCGCAGCACATAGGCCAGCTCGCCGCTGTAAGACTCTGTACTGTGTGCCAGTATGCCTATAGGCACCTCGCTCGTAGTAGCGCCCAGTATCACGGCACCTGCGCCATCGGCATATATCATGCTGTCGCGATCATGCGGGTCGCAAATTCGGGATAGGGTCTCAGCGCCTATCACCAGCACCTTTTGTGCATTGCCCGATTTTATATAGAAGTCGGCCTGTATCACGCCCTGCAGCCAGCCTGCGCAGCCAAAGGGCAGATCGTATGCTATGGTATTGGGGTTGCGGATGCCCAGGCTATGCTTTACCCTGGCTGCCAGCGAGGGTACAAATTCGCTCCTTGGGTTCTCAGCCCTTATATCACCAAAGTTATGTGCTACTATTATATAGTCCAGTGTTTCGCCATCTATGTCTGCAGATTCTATAGCATCTTTCGCAGCAAAGTAGGCGATGTCTGATGTTACGAGGTCGTCCGTAACATAACGTCTTTCCTTTATGCCGGTTATCTGTTCAAACTGATCTATTATCACATCGTTCATCTTGTTCAGCTTCTCGCCATCCTGTGCGTAGAACGTGTGACTCATGAAATCCTTATTGCTTATTGTGCGCGTGGGCAGGTAGCTGCCGCTGCCTAGTATTATAGAATATCTTTCCTGACTCATCTTTTCATAAATTTTACTCCGGGACTTTGCAATTGTTATCAATTACTGCTTCTGTTGTTTTCGCTGCCCGTAAATCAGGTTAAACATATTATTGTCCAAAATAGTTCTTACTTACTAAGAATAAAAATGGAGCGCTGTTTCTAATAGCTTATACATCATGCCTGTGTATTAAATGCTTCATATCTGTATCTGCACTAAAGCTAAGGAAGTCTGCGCACTTATAATGAATGATTATGATCATAAGCTTATGCATGTTTTATTGTTTCTTTCTCACGAGCGGGTCATTGTCTTTATGCTATTTGTAATAAATGATGCAGTAAAAAACATAGCTATTGGTATTGGTGATGGGCTGAAATGCTTTGCCTGTATGGTTTAGATTGTTTTTGATAATGTATAGCCGGGTATAGAATGGTATAATTGGGTTATGGGGTGGTATGGTGGGGTATATTTATGTTATGGGAGGGTATAATTGGGTATATTTTTTGAATGCGGTAATGTCGTAACGAGTATTTTGCGTTTGCTCTTGTTATGTATTTCTTTCGTTGTGTGTGTTGTTACCTTTTTTTGCGGAAAAAAAAGTAACCAAAAAAAGCCGCTGAAACTTACTACGTCAT
>JAFDXS010000299.1 GCA_018267795.1 Bacteroidota bacterium
GCCTGTTTGCAGGTTGCTCATGCTCACATTCAGTTGCTCTTTTACCGGATTAGGATAAGATGAGAAGCTTACATTGTTGAATACTTTATTTACACCTGTAATCAGTGTATTAGTGAAAAGTACGCCATCCCTTGGACCGATAAAAGTAACATCATGTGCTGATGTACTATCGCCGTCCACAGCACAAAGGATATACCAGAAGCCTATAGTATCAGCAATAACTGAGTCTGGTGCCTGCCAGAAGAAGTCAGCTTCCCATGAGCTTGGAGCTGAGCTTGAACCATGATTGGTTAACGTAGCTGTATTTTCTATGCAATACGCGCCACCTGCAAGGAATGTGTCGACCTGTATAGGTGCACTCTTGGTAAAGGGGTTCCATGCATAACCTGATGGAGCGCCTCTTTTCACAGGCGGAGGGCCTCCATGAAATCGCGTGCTGCCTGCTGCCCAGCCTACTACAGAGCATTGGAAGCCAAAGCTTGGTAATGCCGGTGTAGGTTCAGTAGCGTAAGCGCCTTTTAAGCTCACCAGGTATTTATGACCAGGAGTGTATAGTCCTGTGCAAAGCAGATTTGGTGTTACAGACACATCCGTTAAAGAGAAATTAATACTAGCCAGGCCTGATGTAGCATCATGGCAACCACTGCCTGAGCTGCAATCGTTTTCAGCGAGATAACCACTGGGTGTGGGATTTCCTGTACGATTTTGATTGCCACCACCACCTGCAAGCCCTGCAAATTCACCGCCGCTAAAACTAGATAATGTAATTGAGCAGACACTGGCAAGAACGCCAAATAAAAGGATACTTTTTTTCATAAGGGTATAAGTTTATATTAAGGATAATTGATACTAATATACATAAATTTTAATTTAAATAATATAGCAGAAGCATACAAAAAGAAAAAGCCCATCGTTTTTAAACGATGGGCTTTTTTTATATAAATTTTGAACTACTGTTTCACCACAGAGATAGTGTGCTGAGCACCATCTTTAGTGAACTGTACCTGGTAGATACCATTAGGCCAGTTAGCAGTACTGATGCTTGTATTGTAGTTGGTGCTGTTAACATTTAGGCCTTGAGTAAATATTTTCCTACCGCTCATGTCAAACACATTTACACCATAAGTACCTGTTTGCAGATTACTCATGTTTACATTCAGTTTTTCTTTTACCGGATTAGGGTAAGCTGAGAAGCTTACATTGTTAAATACTTTATTAACGCCAGTGATCAGTGTATTAGTAAAAGTTACACCATCTTTAGGACCGACAAAAGTAACGTCGTTAGTAGGATGTCCATCACCATCTACAGCGCAAAGTATGTACCAGAAGCCAATAGTATCAGCCATTACTGAATCCGGTGCCTGCCAGAAGAAGTCGGCTTCCCATGAGCTTGGAGCTGAGCTTGAACCGTGATTAGTTAATGTCGCAACATTTTCTATGCAATATGCACCGCTGGCAAGGAATGTGTCAACTTGCGTAGGTGTACTTTTAGTAAATGGATTCCATGCTAAACCTGCAGGAGAACCGCGTTTTACTGCAGGTGCCACACCGTGGAATCTGTCAGAGCCTGTTGCCCAGCCCACTACACTGCATTGGAAGCCAAAGCTTGGCAGCGCAGGGGTAGGTTCAGACGAATAAGCACCTTTTATGCTTACAAGATATTTATGTCCCGGAGTGTAAATGCCTGCACAAAGCGCATTTGGTGTTACAGATACATCCGTCATTGAGAAATTAAGGTTGAATGGAGTAGTTGGCGCATCATGACAACCACTGCCCGAGCTACAGTCATTTTGACCTAAGTAGCTACCGGTAATGGTAGGGCTACCTGTACGGTTTTGGTTACCACCGCCACCTGCAAGGCCTATAAATTCACCGTTATGGTAACTGGATAGTGTGAGAGATAATAAGCCTGCTAATGCACTAAATAGTAAAATCTTACGTTTCATGAGCTCTTTTTTTAATTAAGTTTTTTAAAGGTTTTTGTTGGCGTAAATTTGCAAATTATTATGGGTCACAAAAAATTAATACGCTTTAACGCATTAAATTCCTTCTGTAATGTACTACAATATCCTGAAAATATAAAAGGTGAGTGGCAAAATTTTTTTAAAAACCCGCACCCGATAGTGCTTGAGCTGGCTTGCGGAAAAGGCGAGTACAGCGTCAATCTCGGCAGGCAAAATCCAGACAAGAATTATATTGGCGTGGATATCAAGGGGAATCGTATATACACTGGTGCTAAAATGGCGCTGGAAGAAGGTTTAAACAATGTAGGTTTCCTGCGTATTCAGATAGGCCATATCACGAAATATTTTTCTGCCGGCGAGGTATCTGAGATATGGATTATTTTTCCCGACCCTTTCCTTAAAGATTCAAAGGCTAAGAACAGGCTTACCCATCCGCGCTTTCTGCATGAGTATCAAAAGATACTGAAGCCGGGTAGCCGCATCAATCTCAAAACAGACTCCAAAGAGCTTTACGACTTCACGGTGGAAACCGTTGCAGAACAAGGGTGTACTGTACATGAAAATATAGTGGATGTTTATGGCACAGGCAAGGCAGTGGGTCCTCTTGCTATACAGACATTTTATGAAAAGATGCACCTTGCCGAAGGGCGCACTATATATTTTATATCGTTTTCGTTGCCGGATACTGAAATAAGGCTTCCGGAAAGATTTGCAAAACATGAGCAAACCCTTGACGGAGAATAGGGATTATTATATTTTGCCTGACGGTCGTTTGGTATTTACTGCTTTGTATCTTTCAGAGCGTGGCTATTGTTGTGGCAATGGCTGCCTCAATTGCCCATACGATTACATAAACGTAAAAGAGCCCAAACGCAGCGAACTACTACAAAACCGTAGGGAAAATGAAAACGGAAAACAGTAATAAAGAAAATATTTACGAAGTTATTTTTGAAATTGTGCGCCTCGTACCTAGGGGACGCGTTACAAGCTATGGGGCAGTAGCAGCGGCTATCGGCCTAAAATCAGGTGCTCGTCTGGTAGGTTATGCAATGCATGCTGCAGGTACAGCAAAACCAAAGGTGCCGGCACACAGGGTAGTAAACAGTAAAGGCCTGCTTACAGGCAAACATCATTTTCAGCCGCAGGAAAAAATGCAGCAGTTGCTGGAGAAAGAAGGGATAAAAGTGAAAAACGATGCTGTCGTAGATTTCAATAAACTATTCTGGGATCCGGTAAAGGAATTATCCATTTAAACAACATGGAATAGTTTTTGTTTACTTTCATATGGCTGATGGAATTAATGCCCAATTACTTATGAGTTCAATAGATGATAAAGGTTTCAAAAGGCACTTCTCTGCCTATTATGTAATATTATTTTGCTTACCATTCTTTATTGCTTGTCACTCCCATTCTAAAAATGGTACGAAAGAACGCGTCATAGCGAGTGCCCCCGACAGCAAGGAATTTGCCGAAAAGCTAAGCACAATTTTTCCTGATGTTGACACAGCCATAGATAAAAACCAGCTGCGCTCCATAGCGGGCAATATGCGTTTTGCTTACGAGCTTAATGAGTATGCACCTGTATGGCTTTCTTCAGGTAAGCCGAACAAAGCTTCTGAAAAATTGTTGGATGAACTGGATAGCATGCGCTGGGATGGCATTAACCCCGAAAAATATCATTTATCTCAACTGCGACAGTTGCGCGAAGGTTTTAAAAGCGATAATACTGATATCAATTACCTTATAAATTTCGATACCACTTTTACCAACAGCTATTTACTTGCTGCGCATGATTTGCTGATGGGTGAGTTAGTGCCTAAAACAGTAGATACTTTGTGGTATCATAAAAACGATACTGCCTGGGCTGCGCCACAACATATTGCTGCTAAAGATGCTGATTTTCCCTCGCTTGATGCATACCGCAGTAAGGTATCCACTTATACTTTATTACGCGATCAATACAGGTTTTATACCGGCTTGCAAGGTGACTCACAATTAATGG
>JAFDXS010000029.1 GCA_018267795.1 Bacteroidota bacterium
ACCACTACCGTCTTCCCCGACATCACTATGACGATAAAACTTTTGAAATAGCCTAACTCTGTCTAACATTGGGAGGCTGGACGTATTAGAAACTATGAGCGCATTATTTTGCAGCGATATATCGATCGTTCCTCCTTCTCTGTTATACCTGATAGCATTGCCCAGTAAATTATTTAAGATGATATCTGCCAGGTGCCTATGAAACTTAATAACTGTTGGCCCGGCAACTATATTCACGCTCAAATGTCTTGCATCTATAATATCCAGGAGTTCAGAAACTTTACTTTTAAGTAAGGCCTCCATGTCAACCTGCTCATTTAATACAAATTGCCTGTTTTCTACTTTTGTGAGCAGCAGCAGAGACTGGTTAAGCTTTGACAGACGAGAGACTGCATTTTCAATATCTGAAACAGAAGCTCCTTCATGCTTAAGAACGATATCTTGCTGCATTAACACATCGAGCTTGCTGCGAATGATAGCTAACGGAGTTTGCATCTCATGTGCTGCATGGGCAGTAAATTCCTTCAGGGATTGATAGTCTGCTTGTACACGATGGGTCATGCGTTGTACATTTTCATTCAGCAGATCGAATTCATTTATGCCGGTTGGAGTAAAATCAAGTACCTCCTGCGAACTTAGCTCATAGGCACTCAATCTATCGAGCGTCTTATAGAATGGCTTCCATAATCCACTCAACACTACTCTATTTACCATATACCCAACCAGCAATATGCAGGCAATCATAATAATGGTAACGAGAATAATAACCTGCAAAAGATCTTCTGTTTCTTCCAATGGCCTGCTGACGGTGACAAGATAATACTTACCTGCAGCCTCCACACCAAACTGCACTTGCCTATACATATCGTTACGTTCATTGAGCTTTACCGTTCTATATCTTGCAGGAAAGGAATCGGTAATGGGTGTATAGGTAGTGACCTGATGGCGTGTAGGCGTTATTTCAGGCAAGGCATGATGTACATTCCGATATTGTTTTATTTCTGTTTCTTCCGTCTTTAGTGTGTCGTCGAGCTGGTGTATGAGAATATATTGCAGCAAAAAATAAAAGCTACAACTGCCGACTATAAAAATGAGAACGGCAGCCAGTATGTTGATACGATTATATTTTACATACAGTTTCAATGCATTGAAAATTTATAACCCATTCCATAGATGCTTTGTAAATAATCATCTGAGCCAGCTGCCAATAACTTCTTTCTAAGATTTTTTATATGTGCGTAAATAAAATCGTAGTTGTCGGCCATGTCCATTGCATCGCCCCAAAGATGCTCTGCAATAGCATTTTTTGACAACACGCGGTTTTTATTGACTATGAAGTAAACAAGCAGGTCGTATTCCTTCCTGGTGAGTGTAATATCCTTATCATTTATCCTCACCGTCTTTGCTTGTATATCTATTGTAATTTCATTATAATGAAGGATGTTACTGCCCTGCAGGCTTTTACGGCGTATAATTGCAGCAATGCGTACGCTCAACTCTGACAAATGAAAAGGCTTGGTGAGATAATCGTCTGCACCCAACTTTAAGCCGGTGATCTTATCATCCAACTCATTGCGGGCAGAAATAATAATTACTCCATCCTGCTTATTTGATTCTTTTAACTGCTGTAGTAATTGCAAGCCGTTGCCATCAGGCAACATGATATCGAGCACAATACAATCGTATTGATACAGCTCAATCTTCTCCTGCGCATCGCGAAAATTCTCTACTGACTCACATACATATTGCTGTGAGGACAGATAATCTACCATACTCCTGTTGAGCGCAGGCTGATCTTCTACTATGAGGATTTTCACTAAAGCAGTTTGTTGTAAAAATAACCTATTTACCGGCCACTACAAGCACCATGAACGTGCCGGGAACCATATCAGGCCTATGTTTATCTTTTGATTGCGTTAGCTCTGCTGTGGGTAAGTAAACAAGGTGAGATTTTGTATCGACAGTTAATGTCCTTGCACCTTCTTTTGTGCTAAGGTTCTCTAGTAGCTGATATTTATTAGCTGCGGCTTCTCTTATTATTGTGAGCGTACCTTCGCCGTTAGCTGCATAAATGTATTTGCGCTGCGCATCAAAGGCTACACCATCGCATTCATCACCGATAGGCAGTGTTGTTACTATATTGCCATTTGTTGCATCCATTACTACCAATAACTTATTATCGCAGCCTGCGAACAAACGTTTTGTTTTAGCATCTATAGCAAGACCGGTGGGAGATTTGCCTTTCATCAAGGGCCAACGCGCCTCTACTGCATAGGAGCTTGCATTTACCTTAACAATCTCATTTTTATCTTCAATATTTACATAAACATTGCCTATGTCATCAGAAACAGCAGTTTCTGGCTTGCCACCGAGTGGGATCGTTTTTATCACTTCATTAGTGGCAGGATCTATGACACTCAGGTCTTTGCTCTTGCCATTGCATACATATATCTTTTTTGAAAAATCATCGTGCATAATAGCGTCGGGATTCTCGCCTGTTTTTATTTGGGATAGTTCTTTATTGCTAAACATATCAAATACGGTAACTGTATTCAACTTTCCATTGCTGGTAAAACCTTTTTTATACTGAGCGGCAAATGCAATACCATGCACGCCGAGTGTGTTTTTTATCACTCCGATGGAGTCTCCTTTGGGGTTGAGGATATTTACCTGTGTAGCATGTGCCACATAGATGTTATGTGTTACAGGATTGATAGCAATATAGTCCCACTTACCAGGGCTTTTTATGTGAAATGTGTCAACTATATGATGTTTGGGTGAATGGGGTGGCTGTGATTGAGCATAGGTAGAATCAGAGGCAAAAGCTACAGTTACGGCAGCGGCGCAATAACAAAGAATATTTTTCATTGATGATGATTTAGCATTATTAGGATACAAACTTCAAGATAAATTCTGAATGCTTTCTGAATTATTTGTACTAATAAGACAGAGATAATATATCTATAGGTTCACAAAAGCACCATATATACAAAATTGACTAAATTTATAATAAGTAAAGTAAACGATTACGAGATGACAACCGTCATTCTTATGAGTGCCCGGTATCATTTTCATAAAAAGATGGCTTAAGGACATTTGTTTTAAACTTAACAGCAAGGACCATGAACAAAATAGTATTGTTATCGAATGCTGAAAAACTGCCCAAAGGTGCTTTTGATTTTGCCTGTATGCTGAATGAGCAACAACCTATGTTGTTAGCAGGTGTATTTCTTCCTAAAGTGGATTACTGGAACACTTTGTTATACTTTTCTTTTGGTGCTGCTGCCCCCTTGCTTTATTATAGCCCAGAGGGCACTGAGATACTTACAGAGAATACTGCCGTAAAGGAGTTTGAACAACTATGCCAACATAATGGAATTGAATACCGGGTACACAATTACAATGAAAGCTTTGAGGACATTAAAGAATATATAAAAATAGAAAGCAGGTTCGCAGACCTGTTATTGTTCAGCAATGATCTTTTTTACAAGGAGCTTACGGCAGAGATGTACAATGAATATGCAGAAGAGACAATGCACCATGCTGAATGCCCGGTAATGATAATACCAGAAACCTACGCAAAGCCGGACAATATAGTGCTGACCTATGATGGCAGCGCCTCATCGGTGTATGCGATCAAGCAGTTTGCTGCTTTATTGCCTGAACTTACAAAACTGGAAACACTGCTTGTATATATTAACCCAAGCGAAAAGCATGGTTTCCCGGAAATGGACTTCATTGAAGAATTTGCCGAACGCCATTTCAGTAATCTTAACTTCCTGAAGCTGGAAATAGAGCCGGAAAAATATTTTAGCACATGGCTTGCAGACAGGAAAAATACCCTGTTGGTAGCAGGTGCAAAAAGCCGCAGCGGCATATCGGAATTGTTTCATAAAAGCTTTGTTGGCGATTTGCTGAAAGAACATAAAATACCAATATTCATTACTCATAGATAGCCTGTACAATGTGGCAATATTCTCGTCACAGCAAGCGCAATTAAGCGCGCATTAAAATGTTGTGCTTTAAACTCTACGCAACAGCAGTTTACAATTCCTGATAAAAAAACAATAATGATGTGAGTCAGCAATGCATCTGACGACTATCAGACCAGGATGTATTCAACATCATAGTTGATCGTGGTGGTATAAAATAGCTTTGCAGGCAAGGATATTAAATCACTTTATAAAAAGAGAAAACTATGGCAACAAAAACATTGGCCCGCAGAAATGGCGGCCATTTACTGACAAACGTATTTAATGATTTTTTCAGTCCATGGACTGATCTGCTGACAGAACCAACATGGGAACGCGCGCTAACAGTGCCTGCAGTAAACATTACAGAAAATGACAAAAACTACCAGCTTTCGGTAGCAGCACCAGGATTAAAAAAAGAAGATTTTAATGTAGATGTAGATGGCAATATGCTAACTATAAGTGCAGAAAAAGAAGAAAACAAAGAAGAAAAAGACCAGGAATATACCCGTAAAGAATATAATTACTCTTCTTTTAGCCGCACGTTTACCTTACCAAGTGAAGTAAAACAAAGTGCAATAGAGGCTGAGTACAAAGACGGTGTACTGCACCTGATGTTACCTAAGACAGAGGCAGCACAGAAGGCGACTACTAAAGTGAAGATAAAATAAGGAGTGACATGGCAGAGTATAGGCGAGGGCATTTTGCTCTCGCCTTTCTCTTTATTAAACGCTTGCTTTTAGCGCATCTTTTCCAAATCTTTCGAAGCATGCACGCTCCAAAGCCTCGCGATGCGCGGGATGAGCAATAGAGGTTAATAAATAAGCACGCTGCGCCATATTTTTCCCGTACATGTTGACAGTACCATACTCGGTAACAACATAGTGAATATGGCCGCGGGTAGTAACAACACCAGCGCCCTGCTTTAAAAACGGCACTATGCGGGATATACCATCCTTGGTAGTAGATGGTAAAGCAATGACAGGCTTACCGCCTTCTGACAAAGCGGCACCACGCATGAAATCCATTTGCCCGCCGATACCTGAGTACTGGTAAGTGCCGATAGAATCTGCACATACCTGGCCTGTAACATCAATTTCCAAGGCGCTGTTAATCGCAACTACTTTTGGGTTGCGACTGATGACATCACTATTATTTACAAAGGCGACGTTCATGCAAGCAACAGCGGGATTATCATGCACAAAGTCATATACCTTCCTTGTGCCTAATACAAAAGAGCTAAGGGTGATGCCACAGCGCACACGTTTATGCTCGTTGGTAACAATACCTTTTTCAATAAGCGGTATAATGCTATCTGAAAACATCTCTGTATGTACACCAAGCCCCTTGTGATTGGTTAAATATTGCAATACAGTGTCCGGGATGCCACCAATACCCATTTGCAATGTTGCACCATCATCAATAAGGGCTGCCACCTGCTTGCTGATCTTTTCTGTAACACCATTATTCTTTGCCTGGTAAATTACCTCAGGTAATTCCATTTCGTGCCATACCATAGCTTTGAAAACGGAAGCATGTATGATACCATCGCCCAGTACACGCGGCATACGCGGATTAACCTGGGCAATAACTATGCGCGCAGTTCGCACAGCACTCAATGCGGCATCAACCGATGTGCCAAGGGTACAATAGCCGTGCTCGTCAGGAGGTGATACCTGAACAATAGCAACGTCAATAGGTAATATCTTTTGCTCAAACAGCCGTGGTATTTCGCTAAGGAATACCGGCACGTAATCACCAGCGTCACTATTGACCCAATCGCGGACATTTGCTGACACGAATAAGGAATTAAGATAAAAGCTTTTGCGTACCTCAGGCCTATTCCAGTTAATATCGCCATAAGTGCTTATAGCTACCAGCTCTATATTATTTATTTCATTTGCGCGGTTCAGCAGTGCCTCAAGCAGCGGCAAGGGCGTAGCAGCACTGCCGTGTATAAAAACCCTGTTGCCGCTCTCTACAAGCGAAACCGCCTGCTGCAGGGTACAATAGCTCTGTATCATTACGTATTGGTTTACACTGCAAAGGAAAAGGCAGCTTTACTGTGCGCTGCTAATAGCAATCATTACGCGTGATGACTATTGTCATTTATATCGTTTCATTCCGCTTTTACTTTTGACCTAAATAATTAAAAAATCATGAGCGACATAAGCATCCAGAAGATAGACCACTCATATAACGAATGGCTAAACAGTCTTGACTTTTACCTGCAGGAAATAGGCATATTAAAGGAGCGCCTTACAGAAATAGGTGGCAAGAACACCTCGCAAGACGTATCGAAAGAGCTGGAACATTATGAAAACCAGTTTACTGTGCAAAGAGATAATATGGAACGCCTGAAACATAATATACGCAGCAGCATACACAATATGAGTGATGAAGCAAAGAAAGGTGCAGGGCATGTAAATGGTGCATTTCAAGACCAATTCAGCCAATTGAAAGCCTTGTATGAACATGAAGAAACTGTAGTAAACGAACTAAGGCACAACTTCAACCGCTTCAGCGCGGATTGGATGTAATAGACCTTAAAAAGCAATAAGAAAAAAGGTCATACTGACCATGGGCATGGCAGTAGATTTGTCGCTATTCATCGTAGCATAAGGCTGCTGATATTAAAATATCAGGCAGGCCACTATAGCCACCTACAGAGTATCTGCAGGTGGCTTTTTATTTGAGAACAATAATCATTTTCCACACTGACAAACATCACCCCGTAAAAACATAAGCTATAATAGCTTTGATTCGTCACCATTTTTAATACTAATAAGATGAGAAAACTATTATTAGCCACCGGCTGCAAGCAGCCAGAAAGTGCAACGCTGGATTTTGCCTGCTACCTGGCGAAAATGACCGGCTCGAAGCTGACAGGCGTATTTATGGAAATACTAAAACATAAAGACATATTGGTAACAAGTCTGCAAGACGATGTGCTGCAAATGGACATAAAAACAGACAGCAGCATGCCTGAAAACGAAGCAGCCCGCAGCAATTGTGAGCAGATGATAGAACAGTTTAAAAATGCCTGCATCAGCCGGGAAACAACGCTTGCTGTACACCGTGACAGGGGCGTGCCCTGGGATGAGCTAATAATGGAATGTCGCTACGCAGATGCAATTATTACCGACATTAATTTTACACTGAAAGAAGGCGTGGATGAATATCCTTCTCATTACCTAAAAAAATTACTCCACGAATCAGAATGCCCGGTGATCATTGCACCGCAAAGGTTTGAACAAATAGACGAGATAGTGTTCACCTACGATGGCAGCAAAGCATCGGTGCATGCTATAAGACAATTCATAAACTTATTTCCCGAGCTAAAGGATAAAAAGGTAACTGTACTGGAAATACGTACTGACCATGAACAAAATATAGATGAGCATTACCGCCTGAAGGAATGGCTGAACTTGTATTACAACAAGCCAAACTTTGTTTCGCTGGAAGGAGATTCTAAGAACCGGCTATTGGAATATTTTCTTAGTCATCAAAATATTTTTGCTGTGATGGGCGGCTTTAGCAGAAACCGCTGGTCGCGGATATTACAGCCCAGCGCTTCAGCACCGGTTGTTAAACTATTGCCCATACCGCTGTTTATAGCGCACCCATAATAAGAAAGTAAATGAATACACGACAAGGAAATAGTAATAGCATCAGGACAATATTGCTGATATTAATAACACTTGGAACACCCTGGAAAAACTATGTACATGCAGGTAGCGCTCTTCTTTATCCAACGCTTGTAAAACAGTTTTATACTCTGAATAATAACCAGCTGTTCTGGATGCAGGATGCTGACGGATATAAACGAAAAAGGCTCGCCTTATTAGCCTATATAAACAATGCGGACAAGATGGGACTAACAGCAAAAAAATACCATCAAAATGAGTTGAGCGGTTATAATACGCATATACCGAGTAATGCAGAAGAAACAAAGAAAGCTGACTACCTGATAACTGATGCTGCAATAGCACTGTGCAAAGACATATACCAAGGTAGCAACATGACCCAATGGGCTAGCTATGATGCTATTTCCAGTACATATAGAAGTGTCGATAACAATTACCTGCTGCAAGAGCTAAACAATGTACGCAACGACGCAGATATAATGACTTTAATGAACAAGCTGGAGCCGCAAACCAGCGACTACATGCAACTGAAAAATGCATTAGCCGATTGCAGACCTAATAAAGATGCTATAAAAATAAAACAGCTTGTAACGTCAATGAATTACTACAGGTGGATATGGCATTTTCACCTGGATAGCTTTATAGTAGTGAATATAGCTTCTGCTACACTCAGGTACTATAAAAAAGATAACCTGATGCTGAATATGCGTGCTGTACTAGGGCAGCCTAATAAAAAGACGCCCAGGTTTGCAGCCTACTGTAGCGAAGTGACGCTATACCCCTACTGGTATATGCCGCGCAGCATAGCAGTGAATGAATGGCTTAATTCATTTAAAAGAAATCCCCGGCTGCTATCTATGATGAATATGGTGGTGATCAATAACAATGGGAAAATCATATCGCCCTATTCTATAAACTGGAGTGCGGTAAACAAAAACAACTTTGCCTACCAGATAAGGGAGGCTACAGGGTGCAGTAATCCGCTAGGGGTAATAAAGTTTACGCTTACCAGTCCCTATGCGGTGTATATGCATGATACGAACCTTAAGGATGTATTCTCTTATGACAGCAGGTACCGCAGCCATGGCTGTATTAGGTTGCAGGATCCTGTAGGACTGGCCAATGCATTATTACCCAAACCTGTAGATACGGCTTTTCTGCAAGCTTGCTTTAACAACCAACAGCCGGTGGTACAGGCTATACCTAAGCCGGTGCCAACTTTTGTAGTGTACATGACAGCCAGCGTGAATGAAAATGGCGTTGTGGAGTATTATAAGGATATATACAGGCTACTTTAATTGCATGCTTACAAGCTTAGATAGATGATACCCTTCTGTATTTTCTATGCAATAAAAAGCCCATTGCTATGCTCATGGCAGGAAGGATGGTATATCGCAGGCCAATGGATTTAAAATAAACCTTAAAAGAGATGCTGATAATAGGCAATAGCAGGGAATAATCCAGTACCATATTCAAAATGAACCATGCAAACCCGACCACTATACCATTGAATATGTAATTGCGATCTACGCTTTTGAAATAACGATACATAAAGAAGCAACCTGAGATTGTTGCGGTAGCAATCATAATGGACCTGAACAGATCGTTACTAATGATAATTCCGCCAGGCCTGTAAAAGATAAATGATACGGCAAAGGGAACTAACCAGCTAAGAAAGCCATATAGCAGTCCTTTTAAGAAAAGTTTATTTTTCATAGATAGCCCTTTTTAGTAAAGCTATCTATCTGCAAAATAGCACAGGATGATGTCAGTCAAGACTGCTTATGATGTATATCATATTTACAATATGGAATGCCTGGTGTTACAGCTGCAGATACGCACTAAACTCATTCTATTAAACAAATGATGTATATTGCTTACGCAATGCTATGGAAAGCAAGAAGATAGACTTTGAGGATTTATTAAATAACCTGCGTGTTCTTAACCAGATAGGCGCTGCTATATTATCGGAACATACGATAGAGCAAATTACCGAAACAGTTTACCATCATGTCAACCAATTAATGGATGCTTATTCATTTGCCATTGGCATATATAATCCTGCTTCCGGTTTTTTTGAATATGTCGGCGCCAGAGAAAACGACAAATTAATGCCTCCCTTTTCAATTTATGCTCATAATAGTGACCGGTTTTCAGGGTGGGTATTTGCAAATAAAAAGGAAATACTTATCAATGATTTTGAAAGTGAGTATCACCTGTATTTACCTAAATCCATAACTGCTTTACAGGGACTGGAGCCGGCCTCGTTAATGTATGTGCCTATATTGCTGCATCAGGAAATAATAGGCATCTTATCTGTTAGAACTCCGCATAAAGATGCTTACAATGCCCAGAGTCTGGAGATATTAAAGATATTAGCTGTTTTTATAGGGAAAGCCATTGAGAATAGCCGTACTATCCGCAGTAATATTCAGCCGCTGCCCAAGAGCTATTATTTAGATCCCCTTTCTGCACGCGAACTTGAAGTGCTCGGTTTGCTGTATCGGGGATTTTCAAACAAGGCAATTGCTGAAAATCTGTTTATTTCTTCAAGTACGGTAAAAACACATACCCTAAATATCTACCAGAAACTTGAGGTAGCCAATCGCACACAGGCAATTGTAAAGGCAAAAGGATATGGCCTGATCACATAAAAAATCCACCATTGGGTTGAGAGCCGCTATTTCAGGCCATTCTACTTTTGCCCTAAAATAAATTATTATGAATGAGATTAAAACAACAACGGTACAGCATGTGTCAGATAAAGACATGCTTGGACGTTCCAGGTGGTATGGGCCAAATTTATTCACTTTCTTAACTATAGCGGAAGAAACACAGGGGGCGTTTTCATTAATCAAGACTACCCTGAGAAAAGGCTTTGAGCCGCCATTGCATATTCACAGCCGGGAAGAAGAAAGTTATTTTATCCTGGAAGGAGAAATTACTTTTTTAGTTGGCGAACAGCAGATACATGCAAAGGCAGGCGATTACGTACACTTACCTCGCTCAATACAGCATACTTTTAAATTGGTAACTGAAACTGTAACATTACTTCTTTTCATCACCCCCGGTGGATTTGAGGATATGTTTATGCAATGCAGCCACCCTGCTTTATCTGTAGAACTTCCTCAGGTTCCGACAGCAGTTCCGGGTAAGGAATTTTTTGAAAAAATAAACCGTGTAAGCGAAGAACTGGGAGTTACCATACTGCCGCAGCTTTAATAATGCTAATTGGAAAGGTCCGTATTTAGTACGGACCTTTCCATGTTGTAGTGATTTTATTCACGCTCCTTTGAAGTATCTTTCCCTTTCTGTTCCTCGATAAGTTTTGAAAGCGCCGCTATCTGTTCCCGCAGCTTTGCAACGTCATCGGAGCTGGCCACCGGGCCATCTGTCCGTTCAGCATCCCTTCCCACGAAAAAGGAGGCAAGAGTAGCGGTGATATAACCTAATACGGAAAAGCCATAAACGGAAATAAATACGGACAGTGTTTTGCCCGCCGGCGTAGGCGGCCAATATTGGCTTCCTATTGTTATGAGTAGCATTGTGGTCCACCAAATAGCATCGCCATGACTATTAAAGCTACCCGGCTGATTTCGCTCAAATGCAAACATGCCTGCTGCACCAACAAGTATAACGACGAGGGTTAAAAGCACTATATATATAAAGCCACGCCGACGCAAGGTAGCATTGAAACTGCGCATGCTGCGGTTTACTGTGCCTATCATAGTTACAATACTGGTGCCTTGTACTACGCCAAGTATAC
>JAFDXS010000002.1 GCA_018267795.1 Bacteroidota bacterium
GGCATAACCTTTACCGTAGGTGCGGTTCCCGGTCCAAATGTTACTCCGGCAGTCTATGATTGGAATTTTGGTGACGGTTCACCGGAAGACATAGTAACAACCAATTCTGTAACTCATACTTATCCTGGCTCAGGCACTTATGCTACAACACTTAGAATTGTGGGCTATAACTCCCAAACCGGCTCTTGCTGCGATACTATTATCTATGACACAGTTACCGTCAATTGTTCTAAAGGAATAATGCAACCGGCGAAAAAAGAAATACCTGCTCCTGATGGTATTAAACTATTTCCCAACCCTTCTCAGGGCACATTAAATGTGCAGGCAAATCAATTCACTTTTAATGGGATAAAGATATACGATATCACAGGTGCTAAAGTTTGGCAGCAAACTTATAATAACGCTAGCAGCACCAGCATAAATATCAGCACTCTTCCTAATGGAATGTATGTAATAGAACTATCAGATACAGATGGCAACTTGCACATGCAGAAGATAAATCTTCTAAAATAAATATCGCTTAATTAATATAGAAGGTGGTATTGCTTATAAATACCCCTTCTATATTTAAATATTTTTTTATAAATTTCCATTTACCATCTATCACTTTTAAAACATGAAAAAGCTAAATGCAATAATCGTTGATGATGAAAACCGGAGCGTAAGCAATCTTCAGTATCACTTGTCTATTCATTGCCCCGAGATTAATATAATAGCTACCGGCACTACCATGTGCCAGCTATTAGACATTATCAGTACACGAAAAGATATAGATGTCGCATTTCTCGACATTCAACTTTATGATCAGAATATCTTTGAAGCCATCGAAAATCTCACTGACACAAATTTTAGGATCATTTTCGTAACAGCTTATGAGGCTTATGCTATAAGGGCATTTAAAGTAAATGCCTTCGATTATTTGTTAAAGCCACTTATAGAAGCTGATCTTATTTATTGCATATCCCGTATCAGGAAGCATTTCGGTACCGATTATGTACCTCAGAAGCATCCCACAGGTAAGGTGCCGGAGGAAAAATATATTAAGAAGTTAATTTTAAAAGAGTCTGAAAAAGTATATGTAGTCTGCCCTAAAGATGTTCTGTTTTTTGAGGCAAAAAGGTTTTATTGTGGCGTTCATTTTAATTTAAATGGAGAGCATAAATGTGTGCTGGTGAGCAAACCTATCAGCCAGCTTGAAAAAGAATGTGTGTATGATACTTTTTTCAGAGTTCACAAATCATACATTATCAACATAGACAAGGTCGCCAATATTATTAAGAACGACGGGGTAAATATCAGAATGCAAAGTGGAATTATTATACCTGTTGCAAAAAGAAGGGTAAATGAATTCATGTCTTTTTTAAATAAAGCTGGTTGAGTTATACAAGAATTTTAAAACAGTTTGCCTTCACTCTTATTCTTCTCTTCATTAGCCTGAGAGCTTCTGCCTTCTATTATAAACAATATACTACCAGTAACGGTTTAATAAGTAACGATGTATATCATGTCTTTAGTGATAGCAAGGGTTATCTATGGTTCTGTACAAATAAGGGATTGTCAAAATTCGATGGTGTTACATTTAAAAACTACACTATCCTTGATGGCCTGGAAGATAATAATGTATTCAACTTGTTTGAAGATAATATAGGCAGAATATGGCTTTTTACATACAATGGGCGGAGTTGCTATATATATCGCGATACCGTCTTTAATGCTAGCAATAGCGCCTTGCTCAAATCATTGCCGGTCATGTCGTTTATTAATGCCATGTGCAATGTCGATGATAGCAATTTGTATGTGGGCTATTCCACAGGGCAAATAATAAAAATATCAGGGTCTGCATTCAAATGGATTTACAGAAAAAAAGATTGTAATAACGTTCTTACTACTATCTGCAAAAGCAACAACACTACGTACTCTGCTTATAGTGGTTGCAGCCGTATTGATATACAAAATGACAGAGTTATCAATGTAAAACCGGCAGGCGAGTGGAGAACGTTTTTTTATAACAATACTCTTTTAGTTACCGATAATGAGGGACTAAAAGTATATATAAATGATCGGCTTATCTGGAGATACGATGACATCAACTACGACATAAGGCATATAGTCCATTTGTATTGTGATAAGGACGGGTATCTGTTTTGCAGTACTGGCAATGGCCTTGTCATTTTTAATATTTATAGCAACAAAAAATATAAGCTGTTTAATAATTTCGAAATCTCAAGTGTTTACCAGGATATCTACAATAACTATTGGGTAACATCATTTGCCAATGGAATTTTTTACCTCAGTAAAGAAATGGAGAATATAAAATTCATTGAAAATATAAGCAGCTATGATGTGATATATACACAAAGCAGGCAATTATTTTTTACGAAAGACAATAATCTATTTTCACTCTCTGGAAATAAACCTGAGTTGGTAAAGGTTCCGGTACCCTTTAGCAAAAATTATACCCCTGTATTTTATTACAAGAACTTACTCTTTTTTAACTATCCCGAAAAAGACAGCAGCAGCTATTACAACCTTCTAAATAAAAAAAGATATTCTTTTCAAAAGACTATAAAAGCCATATATCCATTAAGCAATAATAGGATGCTGTCCATTTGTTTTCATGGCATTACTCTTAGCAGATATAAGAATAACAGATTCTCCACCTTTGATATAATAGAAGACAGGGCCATTTCTAAATTTATTCTGCATAAACAATATCTCTATTATGTAAGCGGCCGCTATTTATATAGTTTGAATACTGATAATTACTCTTTAAGGAAAATAGATTCTATGCCGTGGGCGCTATTTATTACAAACATTTATTGTAGCGGTTCATACCTGTTTTTATTTACAAAAGATGGCATGCTCTTCAGATATTCTCTCGATGAAAATTATAAAAAAACCATAATATCTTTATATAGCAGGGTTGTTTATGACTTTTATAGTCTAAATGATAGTAAATACATAATTAGCACAGACAATGGTTATTACCTGCTTAGCAGTACCATACAAGGTAAAATATCTTCAATGCATAAAATTGAATATCCCTTCAGGCAAACTGATATTTGGTTTTTATATCCTTACCGTGACCAGTTAGTGTGTAACATCAATGGAGATTTATATTCAATAAATCAAAAAATCTTAAATAAGGAATTGCAAGCACCGAAATTATTTTTAGAAAGCGTAATAACGAATGGGAGTGAACACCAGGAGCGAAATATAGTTTTAGATGATGTAGGTAATTGCAATATAATTCTTCGATTAAAATCAGTACATCTGAATAATGCAGCAAATACTTATCAATACAGAATAATCAATAACAATTTTACCGGCAGTTGGTTAGTATCAGAAAGTGATAAGATCAATGTTTTACTAAGTAGATATGGGATGTATCAGATCTCAGTACGTTCTGTTACTGAAAATAATGTAGCTTCTCCATCTCAAACAGTATTGCTCACAATAAATCCACCTTTTTACCATACTACGCTTTTCTACATTTTTGCTACAATATGTATCATTTTATTACTTGTTGCCATTATTAATATACTATATGCTAAAAGAAAAAAGATATTTATTAAAGAATTGAATTATTTGCAACTGGAACACAAAGCGATAAACTCCCTTTTGAATCCGCATTTCATATTTAATTCTTTAAACAATATTCAGGAATTGATCAATAGCAACTCAAAAGAACAGGCTAACAATTACCTGATTACCTTAAGCAAAATGATCAGGCAAAACCTTGAAAATTTACAATTTGATCTTATATCTATTGACAAAGAGCTAACCTTGATTAGAAATTATGTCAGTTTGCAAAATCTTAGGTTTAATGATCGGATAAAACTTGTGATCAATACAGAGATAAATACTGCAGAAAATATCTTAATCCCACCCTTACTCATTCATACATTTATAGAAAATGCCATAGTGCATGGCTTTAAAGGAGATATGAAAGATTTTAGCATCGTTGTAAATGTAAACTTATCTACAGATGATTACCTCATTATTAAAGTGACAGACAATGGCACTGGCATACAGAATAAAAAACTACAGTCGGGCTCTATAAGTAACACATCAATGGGTATCAATTTTACTAAGAGAAGGCTGCAGAGATTATCTGACTTTTATAAAGTATTTTTTTCGCTACAAATAGAAACTCCGCAAGGCAATACACATGGTACAGAAGTAATTATTATCCTCTATTCTAAATTTAAAGAGTTGGCAGATATTCAAAAGGATTTAAACAAATAGTTAGTTAATCTCCCTCCGGTATTCCTTAATATCATGTGTTCATTTATTTGCGATGCATGATGTCGGCAAAACCATAACAACACCATTTTTTGCAAAAGGACGACAAAAATCAATCCCTTATAATTTAGCTTTTATTTTTTATGAAAAATCACGACCGTTTCTCCCGGCTCATTCGTCAAAAGCTAAACTTCAACAAAATGCAAAACCTAAAAGACAAAGTAGCGGTAGTATTTGCCGCATCAGGAGAAATTGCCGGGGCTGTAGCACGCGCATTTGCGGCACATGGCGCCAAAGTCTATGTCACCGCCCGCAGACTTGACGCAATGAAGGAGCTGGCGCAGCAAATTAAAGCCAACGGCGGTAATGCAGAGGCCACTAAAGTAGATGCGCTGAATGAAACCGAAATTGACAACTTCCTAAAAAAGGTAGTAGCAGACAATGGCAAACTTGATGTAGTATTCAACGGCATTGCAGTTGAGTACAGCGAGATGGGTGGCCGCCCATCGGCTTTGCAGGCCACATTTCAGGAGTTTATGGCGCCAATGCAAAAGCTATGCGGCTCACAATTCTTAACAGCGAGAGTGGCCGCGAAGTATATGATAGAAAGCAAGACTGAGGGGACTATCTTGTTGTTGACAGGAGCCATGTCAAGGACCAAAATTCCCAACCTCTTAGGCATCACCGCTGCCAGCGCTGCCATTGAAGGAATGGTCCGCGTGATGGCCGCTGAGTGGGGCACAGCAGGCATAAAGGTGACAGGCATTTGTCCCGGCGCCATAATGGAGACAAAGCGAATATCCGGATGGATAGATGCTTTTGCAGGCGAGCATGGCATACCTGTAGAGAACATCGTAGCACAATACAAAGCCTTCGATATTTTGAAAACTAGTCCTACACTGAAGCAGGTAGGCGAAACAGCTGCCTTCCTCGCCTCTGAAACAGGTGTGGTTTTCAACAGTCATATCATAGATGTGGACTGCGGTAAGCTGAATATGTTATAGTACATTAGTGGTTGCAGTCCTTCTGCAGAAAGGCTGCAACCTGATTTTTTATTAATGAATAGAATGGAAACGGAAGACACCCTCAAAGCAGCCATATCCGGCGATATCAATGCATTCCAGGCATTGTTCGCTACGTTTCAAAATCAACTGAAATCTTATCTCTATCGCCTGCTTGCCGATCGTAATGATACAGACGATCTGACGCATGATACCTTCATCAAGGCATTTACCAGGATAGGAAGCTTTAACAACGAGTCTTCGCTTAAAACATGGGTATTCAGCATAGCAACCAACCTCGCATACGATCACTTAAGAAAACTAAAAAGATGGCAGCCCGACGCACAGGATGGCGGTGCAGACCTGGCCATAGGCACAGAGGAAGTCAGGAAGGCTTTCTGGATCGCACATGATACATCTCCTGCAGGGGCCTACGAGATGCGAGAGCATATTGACTTTTGCTTCACCTGCATCTCCAAGACCTTGCCCATAGAAAATCAAATTGCACTTATTTTAAAAGACATCTACGATTTTCAGGTCAAAGAGATAAGCCTCATCCTCGGGAAAACTGAAGGCGTGGTAAAACACTTGCTGAATGATGCCCGCAATATCATGACCGATATTTTTGAACACAGGTGCGCACTCATAAACAAGAATGGCATTTGCCATCAGTGCAGTCACATAAACGAGATCTTCAATCCCAAGCACGATCAGCAGGCCGAACTCATGAAACTGGAACTTGTAAAAGCATCAAAGAAATATAATAGGGAAGAGCTTTTCGCACTGCGCACACTGCTGGTAAAATCCATCGATCCCCTGCACGCCTCAGGCACCGACCTGCACGAGTCCATCATGAATTGCGTACGCACAGCTATCGGCGAAAGAACCGATCTCTTTGATCTGCCGGGTAATAAAATGGATTAATCATTCACCACGCCTCTTTAATGCAGATATACCAAAAAACAATCATTACTACATATTGTTACTCAATCCATAAACCACTTCGTATCCATGCATATCTATTATCCCACAATTGTTCCATTACCTGCAATACAGTTTACTTAATTTCGCAGTATCTATGATGGACAGTTTTATAGTACTCATTCTAGTAGGCTTTATCATTGGCACCTTCGGCACGCTGATAGGTGCAGGTGGTGGTTTTCTGCTTGTCCCCCTCCTGCTATTAGCCAAGCCCGATCTGCCGCCTAATACAGTTACGGCTATATCCATCGCTATAGTGGCGCTCAATGCCATCTCAGGCTCCATAGCCTACGCTAAGTCGAAAAGGATAGACTATAAGTCAGGTTTGATATTTGCACTATACACTATCCCCGGCTCCATTGGCGGTGTGCTGCTGGTGAAGTATATACCCAAAAATCTCTTCGATATTATTTTCGGTATCCTGCTCATTGGCCTGGCCTCTTACCTTTTCATTAAGAGCGGCAAACAAACAAACACTGTTACTGAAGCACAAAAAAATTCAAAGAATCTTAAGCATCACACTATTACCGACAGCAGCGGCATAGTGCACAGCTATCATTTCAATCAGCGGTACGGCATTATTATTAGTATATTGGTTGGCTTTCTCTCACCACTACTGGGTATAGGTGGCGGTATTATACACGTGCCTGCTATGGTACATATACTACAGTTCCCGGTTTATATAGCTACTGCTACTTCACACTTCATCCTGGCTATTATGTCCACAGTCAGCGTTATAGTGCATATTATACGCGGCAGCTATACACACGAGGCTACGCGATTAGTCATAGGTCTTGCTATTGGTGTGGTACCCGGCGCTCAGCTGGGTGCTTATCTTTCTCACAAGATAAAGACGCATCTTATCATACGCATACTGGCTATATGCCTTAGCCTGGTAGGTATTAGATTGCTTTTGCATTTTTAATTTTGCAGATCCACACCTGATAAAAAATATTTGTTGGTGCTACTGTCCAGTATACATCCAAAATAATAGGTTGTGTCTTTAGTACTTAAAGTAAACCATGATCCTCCATTAATAGCGTATTGGTAGATTTTGTTATCAATTTTCACCTTGCCTCTCTCATAACAAGCAAATATGCTAAATGAATTATGTAAGTCAAAAGTCGTCATCACTTCAGCATGCCTGAAAATATAGTATACGGCTTCTTTATTTATATGCCATGTATCGCAAGGCTCATAATAGTAGTCTCCAGCATTCTGCTTTTTATCATTTTTCAGCGTTATTATCTCAATTTTACCTTGAAGATTCGGGGGTCTTCTTTTTGAGTAGCTTTGCGGGAAACTAAACATAGGGTACATCCATAACAAAAGAAGAACACTATACTTTCTTAGCATTTTATAAAGATAGAATGCCCAAGAATAAAAAAAGTCCCGCCATAAAGCGGGACAGTAAGTTCTTTGATTGTGCTTGGTTGCCTGAGCTTAATACTCATCCTCATTAAAGAAGAAGTCTTCCTGTGTAGGGTAGTCGGGCCATATATCTTCAATACCTTCGTATATTTCTCCTTCGTCATCAAGTTCCTGCAAATTTTCCACCACTTCTAATGGCGCACCAGAACGGATAGCATAGTCGATAAGCTCATCTTTTGTGGCAGGCCATGGAGCGTCTTCCAGGTGTGAGGCTAATTCTAATGTCCAAAACATATTAATAAATATTTATTTTGTTCTTGATTTGTGGCAAATGTAAGTGTTCATTTAAGAAATACAAATTTTATTAGTTTAAGCTTGTATTCTTTTTTTTTCTTTCTATGTCATCTTATAACTTTCATTTAAAATTTTAATTGTTATTACTGCCAAATTGAGGCATTTTTACAATATGCTTTCTGCTACTAACCTGCTCAAAAAGTATTCCAATCTCAGCGTAGTAAATGACGTTAGTTTAAACGTCTCTAAAGGCGAAATAGTATCTATTATAGGGCCATCTGGGGCTGGCAAAAGCACTTTGCTGCACCTGATAGGCGCGCTTGATAAGCCGGATAGCGGCGTAGTAACCATAGATGGCGTAGATGTATTCAAGCTGCCTGCCAAAAAGCAGGCTAAGTTTCGCAACAGGCATATGGGCTTTGTATTCCAGTTTCATCACCTGCTGCCTGAGCTTAGTGCCGTAGAGAACGTGGCAGTGCCTCTATGGATAGAAGGTGAAGGCAAAAAAGAAGCCATGAAAATAGCCGGGCAGATGCTGGAAACCGTAGGCCTGGGCAACAGGTTGGAGAATAAACCTTCTGAGCTATCGGGCGGTGAACAGCAACGCGTGGCTATAGCCCGGGCCCTGGTAACAAAACCATCGCTGGTAATGGCAGATGAGCCTACCGGCAACCTGGATAGCGCCAATGCACAGGCAATACATGAGCTTTTTTTACAACTTAGGGATAAATTTGGCTACACATTTATTCTTATTACACATAACGAGGCCCTTGCCGCCCTTACAGATCGTACCTTAATAATGCGCGACGGCAAAATAGTAGAGGAAAAAGCCAATAAAAGCTAACTTATTCAAGTATTTTCGCATTTGATGCGGAAATAAGTTGGAAATAAAATTTTATTCTCTTTTCCGTTTTGCCAAAAAGTATATTTTTGCACCATAAAATTAAATTGCATAACCATGTCTGAAATTGCAAATCGAGTTAAAAAAATCATCGTGGACAAACTGGGTGTTGATGAGTCTGAAGTAACGCCAGAAGCTAGCTTCACAAATGACTTAGGCGCTGATTCCCTGGACACCGTGGAACTGATCATGGAATTCGAAAAAGAATTCAATATCTCTATCCCTGATGAACAGGCTGAAACCATCACTACAGTGGGCCAGGCTATTTCTTATCTGGAAGAACACGTGAAGTAATTTAATTCAAATCTACTCTGACTGAAATTGTTTCAATGAATTTACCGCTAAAACGCGCAGTCGTTACGGGTATCGGTGCCCTGACGCCATTAGGCAACTCCGCACCAGCCTATTGGGACGGACTGATTAATGGAGTTTCGGGCGCCGATTTCATTAAACAGTTTGACGCCAGCAAGTTCAAGACCCGCTTTGCCTGCGAGCTAAAAAACTATAATCCGGAAGACCACTTCGACAGAAAAGAAGCGCGTAAACTGGACCGTTTTTCGCAGCTAGCTGTTGCTGCCGCCGACGAAGCGGTGACACACGCCGGCCTCAAAGACAACCCTGCTATCAATCATGATCGCATTGGCGTTATCTGGGCATCCGGTATTGGTGGCATGATCACCTTCATGGAAGAAATGAAAAACTTCTATGCGGGCGATGGTACGCCACGTTTCAATCCATTCTTCATTCCGAAGCTCATATTGGACATAGCCGCAGGGCATATTTCTATGAAGTATGGCTTTCGCGGGCCTAATTTCTCTACAGTTAGCGCTTGTGCTTCTTCTACCAATTCCATTATAGATGCGCTTACTTACATACGTCTGGGTAAGGCCGATGCTATAATATGCGGTGGCTCTGAAGCAGTAATAACGGAAGCAGGTATAGGTGGCTTTAATGCCATGAAAGCTCTTTCTGAGCGCAATGACGACCCGAAAACAGCCAGTCGCCCTTTCGACCTCGACAGAGATGGCTTTGTAATGGGTGAAGGTGCTGGCGCTATAATAATAGAAGAATATGAACATGCCAAACGCCGTGGTGCCAACATACTGGCAGAAGTAGCCGGTGGCGGCATGAGTGCAGATGCTTATCACCTTACAGCTCCTCATCCCGAAGGTCTCGGTGCATTCAACGTTATGAAGAATGCCCTGGAAGATGCCGGTATGAAGCCTGAAGATATTGACTACATAAATGTACACGGCACATCTACCCCACTGGGCGATATAAGTGAAGTGGCTGCGATACAAAAAGTATTTGGCGAACATGCTTATAAACTCAATATAAGCTCTACCAAGTCTATGACAGGCCACCTGCTCGGTGCTGCCGGCGCCATAGAAGCTATTGCAAGTATTATGTCTCTTATAAATGATGTGGTGCCTCCTACCATCAATCATTTTACTGATGACCCTGCATTTGATCCGCGGCTGAATTTTACTTTTCACAAAGCGCAACAACGCAAAATAAATGTTGCACTAAGTAATACTTTTGGTTTCGGCGGACATAATGCATCAGTTATCTTTAAAAAAATAGGCGAATAAACTTTGGCGCGGCTACGATCTCGCATCTTACAATTATTTTCTCCAAATAAGCAGTTATTACTGCAACTGGAACACTTGCTTGGTTTCATACCGAAGCACATACCTTACTATGAAATGGCGCTAAACCACCGTAGTAAAATAGATGACGCCCAGGATAATAATGAGCGGCTTGAGTTTCTGGGCGACGCTATATTAGGTGCACTTGTGGCTGAATATCTTTTCAAACGTTACCCATACCAGCCCGAAGGCTATCTTACAGAACTGCGCTCGCGCATTGTGCGCCGCGAAACGCTGAACAATGTAGCCATGCGCATGGGCCTGCAAAAAATGGTGCAGTACAATAAGAATGACCGTGGCCTTAGCCGCAGCCATATATTTGGCAATGCGCTGGAGGCCCTTATAGGCGCTGTTTACCTGGACCAGGGCTTTGTAAAAACCCGCAGGTTCATTCTGCAGCAGATAATAAAACCATACATAGATATAGAACTGCTGGAAAGCACCGATACCAACTATAAGAATCAGTTGCTAAGCTGGGCCCAAAAAAACAGTCACAATATAAGCTTCGATACCCTGGATGAAAAAACAGAAGGTACCCGCAAGCTCTTTACCGTAGGCATTATGCTCAATGGTGAGCTGGTGGCCAGCGGTACTGGCTTTAATAAAAAAGAAGCGGGCCAGGTAGCTGCTCAAAAAGCATTGGAGGTCTTATCTGTTTCCTGATTTCTTCTTCTTGTTCCCGCCATTATCTTTATCGTCATCCTCGGTTTCTACATGCAATCTGTGAAAAAGCCTATGCGCTGCGGGCGCCAGTATTATGCCTATGTTAGTAATAAAAGCTACTCCGCTGAATAAGGCATAGAATGAAGAAAATATCTTACCGCCTGTTGTCTTTATCTCCACTACAGGTCCCATGCCGCTCAATATCATAGATGCATTATGCAGCGAATCTATCCAGGGTATGTTTGCAGTGTAATGATAGCCTAATATGCCTAATGCCAGGCACACACTTAGTATTTCAGTAGCGACCCATAGATTGCGCAAAAAACGCATATAGAATACGCGGCGCGACGCTAAAGGCTGATCTTTTGTTTCGTACACTGATTAAAGTTAAAGGGATAATTTATAAAACGAGGTCAATGACATTTAAAATGTTCAAAAGGCTCAAAACAAGTGAGGCACCTATACAGCGCTTTGCATGACGTAGGGCCAAACTGGCTTACCAGCTCAGTATGATGCGAACCGCAACGCGGGCATTCGATCTCTTCTTCTTCAAACAAGCCAAGCGTCTGAAAGGCTTTTCTATTCGGCGGCGCTATACCATATTCTTTCAGCTTCGCCTTTCCTTCCTCCGTCATCCAGTCTGTAGTCCAGGCGGGGCTTAGTTGCAGCTCTATATTTATATCTTTTATGCCCTGGCTCAGCAGTGCCATTCTTAAATTCATGCCTATCACATCCATTGCCGGGCAGCCGCTATAGGTTGGTGTTATCGTTATGGTTACTGCGGGCTTGCCATCTTTCTCCTCCACCTTCACATCGCGCACTATTCCCAGGTCCAGTATGGTAAGCACAGGCACTTCGGGATCTGTTACCGATGCCAGCCATTCGTACACCCGCTCTGTTGTTACACTACTCATTTCGCCACTATTTATAAATATGGTTATTTACCAGAGCCTTGCCATTAGCTGTCTTAGATATAAATATATAGCAAGGTAATATTAGTGATACGAGCATTAAGGCATATTTATCCGGTAGTATTTATTTAATACCTACCACTCATGGTTAGGGTAAGCGCGCTGCATGAACTGCAGCTCTGCCAGTACATAGCCCAGGTGCTCCGAATGTCGGCCTTCTTTGCCGCCTTCATGCATCCAGCCTTGCGCTGGTATCTTTAAGGTAGCCTGTTCCAGTACAGCAGTTATTTCTGCCAGCCATAGTGTTTTTATATTTTCCAGGTCTGCACCAATGCCCGCAGCAAGCATAGCAGCATCCGTCTTGTTCATCTTAAACATCTCACCTGTGTATGACCATAAATCATCTACTGCAGTCTGCACGCGTCTATGACTTTCCTCTGTACCATCACCTAGCCTTATTACCCATTCACTGCTCCAGCGTTTATGATATGCTACTTCCTTCAGCGATTTTTCAGCTACTGCTGCTATAGTTACATCTTTACTGTTCAGCAAATCTTCAAAAAGAAAATACTGAAATACATCGAAATACATTGAGCGCACCACCGTATAAGCCCAGTCGTTATTGGGCTGTTCTGCCAGCAGCAGGTTTTTAAAATCCCATGCATCGCGCAGGTAGGCAAGGTCGTCTTCATCTACTGTAATTCCCGCAGCGATATTTGCCTGCAGTGCTTCAGAAGAAAACAGTTTTTGCTCCGCATCCACAGGCATTGCATTCACCTGCTCTGCAGCGTATTGGTACAGGCTGCGTGCTTGCCCCAGGTGGTCGAGCGATGTATTGGTAAGTGCTATGTCCTGCTCCAGTATGGGGCCATGACCGCACCATTCGCTCAGCCTGTGCCCAATGATCAGTGCATTGTCTGCCAGGCTTAATGTATAGTCTAAAAGTAAGTTGTCAGTATTCATCTATTGTCAGTTCAAAGCCTACATATATTTCACCTCGTCGGGCAAATTATAGAAGGTAGGATGGCGGTATATTTTATCATTTGCAGGGTCATATAGCGATCCGGCATCGTCAGGGTTAGAAGCATGTACGTATTTGCTTTCCACCACCCATAAGCTTATCCCTTCCATACGGCGGGTATATACATCACGGGCATTTTCTATAGCCATATCGGCATCTGCTGCATGCAGGCTGCCTACATGCTTATGGTCCAGGCCTGCCTTGCTGCGTATAAACACCTCCCACAAAGGCCATTCTGCTTTTTCTTTATTAGATAGTTCAGACATAATATCGTGTATTCGAAAAAATATGAAAATGGCTACACCTTTATAGTGTAGCCGTTAATATCTATGCTGCCTCGGCTGTTTTTTTATTACTGCGCGCTGCTTTTTTATTTGCGTATGCCATAGCCGCATCACGCACCCATGCACCATCTTCCCATGCCTGCCTGCGTGTATCCAGTCTTTGTTTATTGCAAGGGCCATTGCCTTTTACTACGTTCCAGAATTCGTCCCAGTTTATAGGTCCCATATCATAGTGGCCACGTTCCTCGTTCCATTTTAGCTCAGGGTCAGGTATGGTCAGCCCCAGTACCTTAGCTTGCTCTACCGTTACATCCACAAATTTCTGGCGCAGTTCATCATTAGTAAAACGTTTTATTCTCCAGCGCACGCTTTGCTCAGTATGCGGGCTTTCTGCATCCGGCGGACCGAACATCATAAGCGAAGGCCACCACCACCTGTTCAGTGCATCCTGTGCCATCTTCTTTTGTATGGCTGAGCCGTTAGATAATGTCAGCATTATCTCAAATCCCTGGCGCTGGTGAAAGCTTTCTTCCTTGCACACACGTACCATAGCACGTGCATAAGGGCCGTAAGAAGTACGGCATAGTGGCACCTGGTTCATAATGGCAGCGCCATCTACCAGCCAGCCTATGGCACCCATATCTGCCCAGGTAATGGTAGGATAATTGAATATAGAGGAATACTTAGCCTTGCCCGTATGCAATTGGTCCAGCATTTCATCACGGCTTATGCCCAATGTTTCTGCTGCGCTATACAGGTAGAGGCCGTGGCCTGCTTCGTCCTGGACCTTCGCCAGCAATACTGCCTTGCGACGCAGGCTCGGGGCACGTGTTATCCAGTTGCCTTCAGGCAGCATACCCACTATTTCACTATGTGCATGTTGCGATATCTGGCGAATGAGCGTTTTGCGATACTCATCCGGCATCCAGTCTTTAGGCTCTATGGTCAGCTCTTTATCTATCTTCTCGTCGAAATGCTGCTTAAATGCGTCCACTTCATCTAATTTTTATGTTACAAATATAACCATTATCGCCCTAATAATGTTTTCATATTAGCTTAAATTATTGAGCGAAAATGAAGCGCAGCGTAATACCCGCCTGCGTAGTAGTAATAGGGTAAGAGCTGGAAACGTATGGTATCGTTTGCTGCCTGTCGTAGAATAAGTGCAGGGTAAGCTTAGGATTCACTATATAATCTATGGACGGCGATATCCTCAGCACTTTTTGTCCGCGCGATGTAATGCCTATATTTTGCGCCAGGTAGTTATTGCTCGACTGGTCATCGCGGAAGCCTATATCCAGTTTTATGTTCAGCTCATTCTTCAGGCGGGTAACACCAAATATTGCCACCGGCAATTTTACATTCTTCACACGGTACCCGGCACCTATCACATATTCTGTGCTCTTGTTTTCCGCTATCTGGTAGTCTATCATGCTAAGGCTTTCCATTTTAGACTTACGTACTTCCACGTGGGCAGAAATATTATTGCGCAAGGTTGCATCAAATCCTATCAGTGGATTGAACTGCTGCGATATAGTCACGTTCGGCACCTGGTAAAAAGGTATATAGTTGCCTGACGTAGAATCAAGGAATGATGGGAAGCCCAGGCCATACAGGTCATGGAATAATAATGACGTACTAAATCCATTCATAGACAGGCTGCCCGTATATGCATGGTTTATCACAAAGTTTGAGAAATACTTACTGAAGAATGGCAGCTTGGTAAGCCCGTTATAGGTCACACGCCAGTTAGGCAATGGCAAATAATATTTAAACGGATTGCTTTGTATGTTCTGGTCATTGTAGTCTATCAATGCTGCAGATGATGGATTTTTACCTGTGTATGCAGCTATAAATGCCGGTATCAGCACATCCTGCGAGTATTGTCCATAGCCCTTTGCGTACGCTTTATTTGTCGGGTCAGGCGTATTATTGGTATATGGGTTCATTGCACCCAGGCGCTGCGATATTATTGGCCTGCTATTCAGGAATTGGTTATATACACTGGACCCTACAGCAGTATTTTTAAACATGGTATTCAATGCCACGTAAGAGATATTGAACGAACCGCCCTCATAAGGGTTCAGGTGATGGAAGCCCGTACCGCCACCTGTATCGGTAAATATCTCACTATGCGTTTTATTGAATGATTGGGTAAGTGTCAGGTCTATACGCAAGTCTTGTATGGGCTGTACAGTAGCATTCACCGATATATTGCGCGAGTACGATTGCTGCAATTGCGCATTAAACAACGAATCTTTACTAAGTCGCCCCGCATCTGCCTGCGACTGGAACCAGGTACTATTCGGCTGGTACCCATAAACAAAGTTGAAGCCCGGCGCCCCGGAGTAGTTATTTACCCCCATAAACCTTGTACTATCCAGGTAGCCCGGCAATGTAGTACCGGCATTCTCCGTATAGTTCATCGTCACGCGTTGCAGCATTGTTGCCAATCTGCCTACTATCTTTTCGCCCTCACTTAGTTCAGGTATTTTATTTCTTCTTGCCAGTCTTGCAGCTTTTCGGTCTTGTTTTCTCTTCAGCTTTGCAGCTTTGCGTGCAGCAATATCTTCCTCTTTTTGCAGTTTGCGCAATGAATCCAGTTGGAAGGTTGTCAGGTTTTTGGCATTGGCTATTATACTGTCAATCCTGTTCTTATATACATACGTCACTGCATGTGTATTCGTGTCCTTATTGTTCTTGCTGCCTTTGCCCAGCTTAGCAGATTTACCGCCATCAACAGCATTATTTTTTCCGCCATTTGGCCCGCCTGGTGCTCCTGGCCCGCCTGGTTGCGATCTCAGGTCTTTTATATTCTTGCTCAGGCCGCCTTGTATGCCGCTTTGTGGTCTTGCAGCTACGGCCTTAGAGCTTGGTGTATTAAGGCCTTTGTACCAGCGCATCTTGCTGTACAACTGCACAAAGTTCAGGTCGCCGTTTATCTGCTCAGTCTGTGTATTGGTTATCGTGTTACCCAGCTGGCGCGATATAATGGAAGCTGCGATCCAGTTATAGGTAGCACCGTAAGTACCGCGCAGGTTTATCCAGTCTGTAAGCGGCAGTTTTTGCAGCGGCACATTATAAGATGCATTGAATGCCTGCACATAGCTTACGTTACGTCCAAAGGTTTCTATTGCTCTCAGCAAAGAGTCTTTTTTTGCACCCGTGTTTATATAGCCATACGGCTCATCCACCACGGAGTTATTAGTGGCTGTATAGTCAAATGACAAGGAGCGGGTTAGCTCCCAGCGCAGCGTATAATACCTGCTCCAGGTAAAGTTCTTATAGAAGGTGGTAGGCGTTGAGTATGGCCCATCATCTATATTACGCACAGTTGTGGCTTCCATCGTTCGGGCCATGTCAGTCCGGAAGGTAAAGTTCGACGGTAGTGGTGTAATGTTGAAATCCTTAATAAGCCCCCACCATTTCGATTTCGATTTTATCATTTTCTTGAAGGGCTCTAACGACTTAGTCTTCAATGAATAGGTATAGCCAAGTCCCAGTTTATTATTCGTCAGCTTATCCTCGGCAATGGTCGGGTTATGTTTCAGCTGGCTCGAGTAGGCATAGCTAAAGTCAAAATTTTTCAGCGACCATGGCTTTGGCTTATTATTCTTCTTTTGCGGGTTACCATTAATGCGCACATTAGTAAGGTTCACGCTGGTGATAGAGGTAAAGTCCTGCGCAGCTTTTCTCATAGAGTCCCTGGCAGCGGCATTCCTTTCAGCATTTAGTTGGTCTTTCAGCAGCACGTCCTGGTCATACGGATTATATTTTGGTGTGCTTACATTTTCATTGTAGCCCACAAATAGCGGCAACTGCACACCCCAGTTCTTAGGCATCAGTTTGCCAAGCGACAGGTTAGTAGATGCACCGTACTGGTAAAAATTATCCTGGAAACGTTGTTGTATTTTTTGGTCTATATTACCGTAGCCTGCCGTATGCATCAGGCCAGATAAGTTTACATTACCCAGGTCTGCAAGCTGCAAAGCCACTTTACCAGATGCCGCGTAGCCCGCCTGGTCATTTGTCCCTGCCAGTCGCAATTCATTAAACCATACTTCAGCACATTTTGGCACACCGTCATCGCCGGGGTTCAGGTCATTTTTCTTAGGGTTCAGAATACCCAGCAATATATTTTTTGCATCACCAAGGTTCGGGTTACCTAGTATCACTATTACATGCCCGCTCGAGTCTTTTGTTTGATAAGGTACGTATGTGGCCACACCTGCTTTATCACGTGCCAGCTTGGCATTTATCAGGTCATTCAGTGTTATATTAAAATAGTTGGCTGTAGGCCATATCAGGTTTTCGTCTGTCGTGCCCGGTTGTGTTATAGCTATAGGTACTTCATATTCATAGTAGTTGCTCGTAAAGTCTGTACCTATACGAATGAAGGCACGCAGGTCCCCATCCTTTATAGGCGCTGCACCTACTACCGATTCGCCATGTACAAACATACGTAGGTAGTTAAACTGGCGCATGTCCACATCCACTTCTTTATATATAGCCCTTGCATCACCATCGCTCAGCGTACATACTTTCATCGACAGTGCCTGTTCGTTCAGTGCCACTGTTTGCCCGTTCGATACTGCTGCCAGCTGGCGGTTTACGCCCGGTGGTATTCTATATGGTATAGGTGTGCGTTCACTGTTTTCTTCCACACTTACCGATGTTACTGTTACATCAGTAGTAGGTACATTTTGTTGTGGCACATTTTCGCCCGGTGTCTGCAGCGAGTATTGGTATTGGCGCCATTGGTTACGGCCCAGCTCAAGCGTTGCAAAGCGCAGTATCACGCTATCCTGGAAACCATTCAGGAACATACGTATAAAGCGTATAGAGCGGAAGTCAGATATACTCCCCACTTTATGCGAGTATTCCTGTATCGGTATTTTAAACTGGTACCAGCTTTCTTGCTCGTAGCTGCCATTAGGAAGCTTCACTGTACTCACCTGCTGGTTTACTATATAGTTGGTACCTACCTGCAGTGTCCCCGGCGAAAGATCTACGCGATATTGATAATAATCTTCTGATTCGTTTAGTGCATTATCACGGTCTATATCTTCCGATTCGGGTAATGTAGTTGCAGCAGATGAATAAGTAGCATTCGGATCCGTAATAGGCGAGTTACCCTGCGGGCTGTTAAATCTTTTATACCTGCCCAGTATGCTCAGGTTAGCCTGGTCATAATCTGCTCCTCTGTAGTAGTGGTAATTATCATTAGCAGGGTCAGCAAGTGCTGCCTGGTATGCGGCAGAGCCTGTACCCAGTCTTGCTGCAAGATCTTTAAGGTATTGCGCGTAGAATACTTGTTCTTCCTGATCATTAAGGCCATCATAACCTACGTCCTGCACTGCGCGTGCGGCAGGGTCATTATCAAATGCGCGGGTTATTTGCTGTTCAAATTTTGGTACATAGCCCCATACCGTGTTGTCCAGCTTTGTCAGGTCTTTAGGATTAGGGATACCGTTTTCAAAGAACATTCTCGAGTCTTTCAGCACATCTTCCGATACGTTACCAAGGTTAAAATAAAGGGAGCCACCCTTTGCACCGGCATTATGTATAAATGGGTCCATCAGCCAGAACTGTATGTACTCCACATTCGACTGCTCGAAGTCCGTATTATCCAGCGGGCGCATGATACCACCCCAGCGGCTTTGCGGGTTTAGCAATTCCCCTGTTTTTGAATCTATATTGGTAGCATCAAAGTTATATGGGCCTCTTTCCTTCGGATAAAATGCCACATCGAGTGTGCTAAGCGCATTTTGCAGCGAGGTTACTGATCTTGTAGGGAACACATCAGCCTGCTGCACCAATCGCACGTAATGCTGGTTAGAGTCATTTTTCACGTATGAAGGTATGCCCGCAGTAGCGTCTTCCAGCGTAGGCTCTATAAAGTACCATGCAAGCCTTGCCCTGTTTGCACCATATATCAGTTGATTATCGTGTGTAGCCTCTGGGAATAGTAAGGTTCCGGATTTATTTCTTGCATCTACAGGCGTAGAGGCCAATGTCCATGATATGGCCGGTAGCTTCAGGTCGTAGGTGCTTGTTGTTCCTTCAAAGTCATCTATATATACCGAGCCTTCTTTATCCAGCGCATTTATCTGCTTCGCATGGCCTGGCAGCAAGCTGGCTACTTCACCCGTTGCGTTTATGAATGATGGCGTAGAGGTAGAATACACAGGCAGTTTATCCAGCGCACGTGTCAGTGCCGGAAATTCTGATTGGTAATTCGCATCCACACCCAGCATCGTATTTTTTATCGGGTCGTCGCCAAAGGTTACTTTCTGTGTAAAAGGTCTTTCTGTAAGGCGCATGTAGGTACCACCCAGCGTTAGCTTTTTGTTCAGGTAGTAGTCAAATCGCGCACCCATGAAGTTCTGCTGCTGGAAACCGAAGGTTGAGTTATCTTCATATTGCACGTTTATCGGGATACCGGAACTCAGGATACCTGTGTTCAATATCCTCAGTCGTCCAAGGCCGTAATCTATCTGGTAGTCCTGCCCCTCTACCAGCTTTGTACCACCAGCCGTCACCGTTACTGATCCCTGTGGTATATTAAAGCCTCCTAAAAATAATTCGGATGATGACGATGATTGGTAAGAGCCTCTTAGTATGTATCGGTCATTCTGTTGAAACTGAAGGGCTATTGTTCTTGTAGAGTCATACAGCACCTGGTACAGATATTTTTTCTGCAGGGTCTGGTCTCCGCCCAGCGCAGGCGCCAGGTCTTTACCAAATGGTTCCAGCACAGGGAATATTATTTTACCCTGCTGGGTATTTATCGTTATACCATCTACAAAGTCAAAAATACCATCGGGTTGCGGCAGGTTTTGGGAGTTCAGTTTATCCAGGTTCAGCAATGATATCAGTGGCACACCTGCACGTGGTCCTTCCGGCAGGTATCTCTTTTCACTGCCCCCAGGGTCCTGGTACAATACATTCAATACAAAGTTATCTTTCGTTACACCTATACCGCCCAGCGAGTAGATATTTTTCATCATCAGCTGCCATATAGGTAAGGTAGGCGTATTAGATTTACTTTTCAGCATTTTCAGGAACAGCACTCTCGAATTTGTAGTATCAGGCGGCAGGTCTTCTGCAAATTCACCCACCTGGTACACTTGTCCTTTGTAAGTATAGCGGTAAGCCACACCCAGCACGTCATCAGGATTTAACTGGGTATTAAGTGATATGTAACCTAATTGCGGATTAAACGTAAATTCCGAAGGTGCCAGCTGGCGCGATGTCGTTAACTGGAAATCCGGCCCTTGTGCCAGTCCCAACCTTGTGGTAAGGAAACCATTTACTGTGCTTTGCCCGCGTGCCTGTGGGTCATTCAGGTCTTTATACAATTGGTTCGATCTGTTGTCCGGCAGTGCAGTCCCCGCCCCATCCAGGAACTGGGTTTTGTATGGCATATGCTCACCAAGGTCCATAAAACTTGCAACGTATCTTACGCTTGTAGTTGCACCTGTCTTATTGGTCACCCATACTTCTATCTTATTGATCGTTACCAGCGAGTTGATGAGCGGATAATCCTTTAATGCATTATTGTAGTTATCATGAAAGTATTGCGCCAGCAGGAAGTTCCTGTTCTCTTCGTAGTTATCTGCTTTTATAGCTATCTGCTGCGTCTGCGAGCCGCCCTGTATGGTCAGGCTTTTTCTTTGCGATTTTTGTTGTGCTATTGCAGCAGTTACCCATAGCTTACCAAATTGCAATTGTGTCTTTAACCCAAATAGTGATTGCACACCTGTTATCAGGCTGCTCTTCAGCGGAAAGCTTATATTACCGGCTTCTACTTTCTTTATTATTTCATCTTCCTTACCTGTGTACTCCAGCTTTTGCATGTTCTGGTAGTCGAAGGTTGCTTTGGTATTGTTGCTTATGTTCAGCTTCAGCTTATCACCAACCGTTGCCACCAGGTTGATGTTCATTTGCATGTCGAAGTTGAAGATGCCATATTTCTGTGCGCGCTGCACCAGGGTAGGATTTTTAATGTTCTGCCAGTTACCGCCAAAGGTTACGTCCACATTACCCTGTGGTTTTACAGATACATTGCTGCCGCCAAATATGCGGTCGAAGATGCCTTCCTTATACATCTGTGGCAACTCCGGTTTTTTATTGAAGAGGGTAAGGGCATCCAGCCTGCGCTGCCAGTAGCTTTGTTCATCTTTTGCGCCCTGGTACTGCATGTACTGGTCCAGGCTCATAGAGGTTGGTGCATGCAGGTAATCGTTACCTATTTTTTCGTTGAAGTAGTAGCGCTGGCTGTCAGGATCATAATCTACCGTTTGCTGCACATTAGCCGGGTCCTGCAGGTCCATGCCTGATGGCTGGTTGTCCGGCAGGGGTGTATTCAATTTATCCTTTAGGGGAAATCTTAGTATGTGCGAACTATCTACCGGTTTGTTACCACCGGTTGTCGGCGTATCCGTTTGCGGTTCCGGGTCATCGTAGTCAAAAGGATGACGCTCACGGGCAGCAGCATGCGCTATAGCCACTACCAGTACTATAAAAAATAATATTTTATATCCAAAGTTACTTTTACCCTTCACACTTAATCTGATTTGTGTTTACAACACACGTAGTGCCTGTTTTATCAATTCTTCCACTGTAAGAGAAGAAGCATTACCAATTTTCTTAATAGCTGATTCGGCAACGGCCCGGCTGATTCCAAGATTCACTAATGCAATTAACGCATCTTCCTCCGTTGTATTGTGCATTACATGCGGTAAATCAGTACTTTTTGAGCCAAACAACTTGCCTTTCAACTCTAGCAAAATGCGCTGTGCCGTTTTAGCTCCTATACCTTTTACTTTTTCCAGCGTTCGGGCATCGTCACCGGCTATGGCACGTGCCAGTTCATCAGGCGTTAGCGACGATAGTATTATACGGGCTGTAGCCGCCCCCACACCGCTTATGTTCAGCAGTTGCCTGAAGGTTGCCCGCTCTTGCTCGTCAGCAAAGCCATACAGCACCCATGCATCTTCTCTTATCTGCAGGTGTGTGTACAAGCGGCATTTTTCTTTCTGCTGTATCTTGCTATAAGTTTGCAGGGTTATTTGCAGCTCATAGCCCACTCCGTTAACAGACATATATAGTAATGACGGAGACTTATAGCTAAGTTCTCCTTCAAGATATGCAAACATATTTGGTTATAATGTTGGGGGATTGAAAATAGCGTTTTATTCTGACTTTGAGCGACTGTACCAATACTTTATCCCACTTATTACTGCGAATATTATATAAAAAGAGCGGTATCAAGGTACCGCTCTGTATTATTAAAATATTATCAAGGCTTAGTTTATTCCCACCAGTTGCCTTCGCGGTTCTTAAATTTCCAGAAGAATACCAGTGAAATGGTAGAGTATGAATCATTTACTGATGGGTTACCCCTTGGTGTGCCTGCCGGTATGCCATTTTTGTTTATACCATTCACCCATGTTCTGTCGTACATATCTTTTGCTATCGCAGCCTTATCAGGGCTCAGGTTCTGGTCAAAATATTTAGGGTCAATATAGGTATTGCTCACACCGTCCAGGTAGTCGGTCATGGTCATGCGGTATTCATATTCCAGGCCTATGTTCAGGTGTTCACCTATATCCTTTTTGTAGCCTACGCCCAGCGGTATTTCCAGTTGCCACAGGCTGTAGCGTGCAGGCGCGTTAGGTATGTTCCATCCGTCACCTTCCAGGTGCAGGTTGTAGATATTTACCAGCTGAGATATTTTAGTTTCTCTGTTAGTATAGGTAGCAAATGGCTGGAAGTGGAAATAGCCAATACCTGCCAATATGTATGGTTGGCCTGGCCTGCGTGAGCCTCTGCTTGTATAGCTGCCTAGTCTCAGCGGGTCTATTTCAAATGTCAGGCTTCCTTCCCACACGTTGTCATGTATGTCTGCAAAGCGGGTGTAGCGCTGCACATAGTCACTCTGGTCATTGCTTGCCTTTTTAGCTTTTTCTGTATTCCACTCATCGGTAGCAAACAAAGTCCCGTAGTTGAAATTCAGCCTTACATTAAATGCCGGATGAAAGCTATAACGGAAAAACAAGCCGCCCATAAACTGTGGCTTATCCCAATATTTATTATTTGTATAGTGATCTATTACAGACTGTGTACCCACGTCTCCCCATAAATCAGACATTCCGAATTTTACTCCGAAAGAAAAACCATGAGGCTCTACATTGGCAGCTTCCTGTGCATTTGCTGATGGCGCCGCTGCAAAAAGGGATAACAAGACAATTATTGCGCGGGTAAATCTGATACGCATGTAGGTAAAATTTAGCGTTGAAGATATAAAAATTATTTTCCTTTAAAAATAGCTTTTCTTTTTTCTAAAAAAGCAGTAGTGCCTTCCACCATGTCTTCGGTAGCAAAACATTCCCCGAAACGCTTGATTTCATTGGCAAAACCTTCTTTTTCACCCCTTGCCGCCTCATTCACACATAAAATTATTTTTGATACCGCCACAGGCGCTTTTGCCTGTATTTTTTGCAGTATTTCCTTTGCTTTGGCCAATAGCTCAGCCAGCGGAAGCACATGATTTACAAGGCCCAGTGCTTTTGCTTCATCAGCAGCTATCATGTCGCCCGTCATCATCAGCTCCATTGCCTTGCTTTTACCTATCAGTTGTGTCATGCGTTGCGTACCGCCATAGCCGGGTATCAGCCCCAGGTTCACTTCAGGCTGACCAAATTTTGCATTTTCACTAGCTATACGAAAATGGCAGGCCATAGCCAGTTCACAGCCACCACCCAGCGAAAACCCGTTTACGGCAGCTATTACAGGTTTAGGTGCGTTCTCTATTTTATCAAATACCAGTTTTGCCCCTTTGGCAGCCAGCGCCATACCACCATCATGCCCCAGCTCCGAAAACTCAGTTATATCCGCACCTGCCACAAACGCTTTCTCTCCCGCGCCAGTTATTATAGCCGCTTTTATTTCAGCATTGCTATATACTTCATCCAGCACTTTGCCCAGTTCTTCTATCACATCTTTGTTCAGGGCGTTCATCTTATCAGGACGGTTAATGGTTATCACCAGCGTACCATTATCCAGTTCTGTCAGTAATGTTTGATACATTGTATGGGTTTTATTTACTATAGTATTGTTTATCGTTTTATTTACCTGTTTAGCTGAATAGCTCACTGCGGTGCTCCATCGTCCAGCTGCGTATATAGTCGGCTATATCCGTTGTTGGGGCGCTTGGCGCAAACAGTTTACCCACTCCCAGCTCATACAGTTTTTGCATATCCTCTTCAGGTATTATACCTCCGCCGGTCAGCAATACATTGTCCAGGCCTTTAGCCTTCATCAGCTCTACTATCTTAGGGAAAACAGTCATGTGTGCACCACTGAGTATGCTTATGCCTATTGCATCCACATCTTCCTGCAGCGCAGTGTTTACCACCATTTCAGGGGTTTGTCGCAGCCCTGTATATATTACTTCCATACCAGCATCGCGCAGGGCAGTTGCCACTACCTTTGCACCACGGTCATGCCCGTCAAGTCCCACTTTTGCCACCAGCACCCTTATAGGGCGTTTCAGATTATCGCTCATAATATCAGAAAAGAGAGCATAAAAGTAATCAATAATAGCACTTTATAATAGTAATAAGCGTAGAATGGTTACTAGTCCCTTTCATTAACCATAAGATAATATCCGCTACTGTATCACCCTTTTTATCGGCTTTTTCTTCATAGGGTGCACCACGCTTCCGTAGGCTGTTACAAAGTCCAGCACCGGGTGTATCGATCTGTAGTTAGGTGCAGCACCGCCTTTCCCTCTCTCGGCCGGGTCAAAAGCATCCCAAAAAGCCACCCCTACCACTTTATAGTGCGTGTTCTTCGGCGCCTTACGAAATTTATTAGAGATCTTCCCATGTGCCACGCTGTCTATAAACCAGGTTCTTATCAGCGTATACCTATCTTTCAGTGCAGTATTACGCGCCAGGTCTTCGCAGCAGGGCTGTGGTATGCGGGCTACCATTGTTTCTTTTGTAGTTGGGTCTTGCAGCACTATATCTATGTCCTGGTCTCTTTCGTCTATTCTGTAGCGCAGTATGTTTGCATCCACCATTATCACGTCACTCTCATTTACATACCTTCCTCTTGTTGCATACTCCTTACCCACTCGTAGCGTATCCGGTGGTGCTTCGTTCACCATTGTATGTACAGTGGTAGTAATCGCGTTCTTCCTTTGTATCAGCTGGTCAAATTCAAAGTCCAGCAGCACCTTTACATTTCTTCTCCATTCACCGCAGGGTGCGCATTTATCTTGCTGCGCATTACAGGGTGCTGTCGCAATTACCAGGCTTAGAAAAAATATTATATAGTACTTCACTTGTTGTTGTTTAATATTTAATGTAAATGACAACTACAATAATAATATATTCTCTACACCTTGCCTAATGCAATGACCATTAGCCAGAACTGGGCTTATCTTATCAGGTAGCTTGCACCCACTGTTACCGGGTAATAAAAAATAGGCGTTGATTTATACACATTGTCCTCATGCAGTGTTCTCAAATTACAGTAGCGGAGGCTTGCCGTTGCTGCAATTGAAAAATGCCTTCCCAGCAGGTATTGATAGCCTATTTGCCCGCCCGCTACAATGCTCGATGCATTGTTTTCTGTTCTCACTTCATCGCCACTATAGTTTATGACTGTCCTCATGTATCCTATAGCGATTCCTGCATAGAATATTGAATAGCCAGCCTGAAACTTATAATTACTAAACAAACACACGGGTATTGCAGGTTTACCATATATGCGCTCTGTATATACTACTGTAGTCCCTCTAAACCCGGTCCAGGTTTCTGCCTTCGCATAGCCCATATTCACAAAGCTCAGTTCTATACCCACCTGGTAATGTTGTCCTATATTTTTGGCAAGCCTTATCGATGCTGCCTTTTCTTCCTTATGCTTATATCCGGCATCACCGGGAATTGTATTTGATCCCAGGCCTATGCCAATCCCTATTTCACAACCATTTATAAATGAGTGTTTCTTTTGCTGTAACCTATCAGTTTTGCTTTTAAACGAGTCCATTTGTGCATTTGCCAGCAATGGCAGAAATAGGAGGATGCCTAATAATTTAATTCGGTTTATTGGTCGCAACATAAGGGCATTAGTTGAGGTATTAACAAATATAATCATTCTCCATTGCATCTGTTCACCGTACGGTCAACGGGTCTTTAGACCTGCCTATATTTCCTTCTGCACATTTATTTATTATCTTGCTCCAAAATCTTCCTTGTTTGTTGAAGAACCCTCTCCTGTTTTTATTGCTGCTCCTGCCATTATTGAGCACGGCACAAAAGTCACAGCTTGCTACTACGGACTCTCTTAAACGTGAGCTCGCACATGCTTCACTGGACACTAACAAAGCCAAACTGTTGGAGCAGCTTGCTTTTATTTACGCCAACATCAATACGGACACCGGTCTCCAATATGCAACACAGACATTACAGCTTTCCGAAGAGTTGCATTGGCAAAAAGGCATTGCCCTCGCAAATGCCGATATCGGCGCTAACTACCATAATCGCGCCGACCATAACAAGGCAATACAATATGAGCTAAAAGCATTACAGATCTTTCAAACACTGGGAAACCAGACAGACATTGCAGCTACTGCATCTAATCTGGCTTTAGCCTATATGGCCTTAGGCAAATATTCTGAAGCCCTTCAATACAATTTCAAAGCATTAAAAATTTACGAGACGTATCATGTACTGGCCAATATGGCTATCATCAATGAAAATATCGGCTCTATTTATCTCGAGCAAAAAGACTACAGGAAAACTGCTGAATACTATTACAAATCGCTCGATCTGTATAAGCAGGCCAATAACCAACCCGGCATTGCACGCTGCCTCGGCAATATAGGCATCGTAGAAGACGCAAACGGGAATTATCCTAAAGCACTCGAATATCACAAACTTGCACTGAGTGTCAACAAACAGTTCGGTTCACAATATGCAATCCAGATAAACCTGTCCAACATCGGGTATGTTTACACACACATGCACCGCTATGATAGCGCTATTCAATTTTTGCAAATGGCTTTAGATGTTAGTCAGCAGGTAAACAATCAAAACAGTATAGCCATCAACCTTGGCAATATAGGTGAGGCTTACTTTAGCATGGCAACAGACACTACCTTGCCGCCACTCTCCGCTCCGCGCAGGAAAGCAGCCCTGCAACAAGCCACGCAATACCTTCAGAAAGCAGCCACCATATGCCGGGCAACAAATTTTGTGAGCCCGCTTATTGAGTTTGCTGAGTACATCGCAAATGCCAGCTTTTTGCTGGGCAATTATCAGCAGGCATATGCCAGCCTTAAGGAATATACTACTCTAAAGGATTCTGTTTTCTCCATTGAAAATAATCTCAAACTTACTGAGCTCGAAAACAAAAGACAACTCGATATCAAAGATGAGATCCTCACCATCAAGGACAAGGAGCTCCAGATAAGCAAACTGAAAGAAAAGCAAAAGCAGGAAGAAGGTATCATTTATATCATTAGTATTATTCTGTTGCTATGCATTATCGGCCTCATCCTGCGCAGCTTGCGTAAACATAGTAAACGGAACTACTTGCTCACTCGCGAAAAAAGGCAGCAGCAACAGATGATACACGAGCAGATCGAGCATATCAAAAAGCAATCACAGGTATTGCGAGAAATATCGCACATGCAGGCCCATGATGTACGCGGCCCGGTTGCTTCTATCCTTGGGCTGGTTGAATTATTCAATTACAATGATCTCACAGACCCTACCAATAAAGTAGTAATAGAAGGGATAACAAGCGTTACCAAAGATCTTGATGAAGCCGTAAAGGAGGTAATAAGAAAAGAGAATAGCCTGGGTAAATAGATATCGATTGTCTTGCTAAAGTAATTTTTGTGCAGATGCTTTCCCTACACTTATAGATACATATACCAGACCCAACTAAAAAAATCATCCTACCGTCTTTATTGCCGGCTGTCATATTCATCATGCAGCTCTGCTATGAAAAAAATAATTTCTGTTTTAGCTATTCTCTTTTGCCAGTTTGCTGTAGCTCATGGCATTACAAAGCGGGTTCTGTTTCTTGGCAACAGCTATACTTATGTCAATAATTTACCACAAATGGTTGCAGACGTGGCTGCTTCTGTGGGCGATACGCTCATTTACGACTATTATGCTCCGGGCTCCTATAGCATAGGCAACCATTCATTAGACCCAACATCAATAG
>JAFDXS010000300.1 GCA_018267795.1 Bacteroidota bacterium
CTCAACAATCTCCTTTTCATCCAGGCCAAACTTAGTTTCCTCGTTGGCGATGTGCAACTGCAGTAGTACATCTATTACCCGATTATTCTTTGCAGCCTGCTTGTTTATCTCCTGCAGCAGTTTAAAACTATCTACCGCGTGTATCAGGTGTACGAATGGCGCTATATATTTTACTTTATTGCTTTGCAGGTGGCCTATATAGTGCCAACGTATATCCGCAGGTAATACAGCCTGTTTATCTACCAATTCCTGCACGTAGTTCTCACCAAAATCTCTTTGTCCTAAATCATACAGGGTCTGTATATCTGCTGCAGGTTTTGTTTTAGATACCGCAACCAGCGTTACACCCTTTGAGCTAAGTTCATCATGCAATTGCTTCCAGACGGCTTCATTCACCATAATACCTAATTAGTATTGTTCCTGTTCGTTAGGGAAATCTTTACTTTTCACATCTTTTATATAATGCTCAGTAGCACCTTTTATATCCTCATAGAGGTTAAGGTAGCGACGTAAAAAACGTGGAGAAAAATCTTTGGTTATACCCAGCATATCATGCATTACCAGCACCTGGCCATCTACATGCATACCTGCGCCTATACCTATCACGGGTATTTTAAGTTCTTTAGCTACTCGTTGGCCCAGTGCGGCAGGTATTTTTTCCAGTACTAGTGCAAAACATCCTGCATCCTGTAGCAAGCGTGCATTCACCATTAGCGTTTCCGCTTCCTCTTCTTCCTTTGCACGCACCGCATAGGTACCAAATTTATATATCGACTGCGGTGTAAGCCCTAGGTGTCCCATTACCGGTACACCAGCACCTACTATACGCTTTATAGAATCTACCACTTCTTCCCCGCCCTCTAGTTTTATAGCATGAGCACCTGCTTCCTTCATTATGCGTATGGAAGAGTTAAGCGCTTCTTTACTATTACCCTGGTAAGTACCAAAGGGTAAATCTACTACTATCAGGCAGCGATCTACAGCACGCACTACACTCTGTGCATGGTATATCATCTGATCAAGCGTAATAGGCAGGGTTGTTTCATGGCCGGCCATTACATTAGAAGCAGAATCCCCTACCAGCAACACATCAATGCCTGCATCGTCGAATATGCGCGCCATGGAAAAATCATAAGCTGTAAGCATGCTTATTTTTTCACCATGCTGCTTCATCCACTGCAGGGTATGTGTTGTTACCTTCTTTATTTCTCCGTGTACAGACATTGCAAATAATTAAAAAGTAAAAAGTAAAAACTTTAATAGCTACAAACGATATTATATAAATATTTCGGTCGCTATTTGTGCAGCTTCAAAAAAAGCTTCTCTATTGATATTCAGATCTATATTATTTCTATCAGCCCAGTTAACAATGTTTTCTGTAGCAATATTACCAACTAATTCATCTTCAGCCATCGGACAGCCACCAATGCCTTTCATTGCACTATCAAATCGTACACAACCGTTGTTATAGGCTGTTTCTATCTTCTCCTCCCATTTATCAGGCGTAGAATGAAAATGTGCACCTATTTCTATGCCCTTGAATTCCGGAACAAGATTCTTGTATATATACTCTATTGTATCCGGCTTTGCCACCCCTACGGTGTCTGCCATGGCTATTATCTTTATGCCAAGTTGCGATAGCCGCTTCACCCATTTTATTGCAACCTCTGCAGAGTAAGGATCACCATAAGGATTACCGAAACCCATAGATATATATATAACCAGTTGCTTGCCATGCTGCACGCATAGCTGTTGCATTTCCTCCACTTGCTTCAGCGACTCGGCAATTGTTTTATTTGTGTTACGAAGTTGAAAAGTCTCTGATATAGAAAAAGGGAAACCCAGGTAGCTTATCTCATCATACTGTACTGCGTCCTCTGCCCCCCGTGTGTTAGCAATAATGGCAAGTAGTTTAGTATTGGTATTATTAAGCTGCAGCTGCGGTATTACTTCTTTCGTATCTGCAAGTTGTGGTATTGCCTTAGCTGAAACAAAAGAACCAAAATCAAGTACATCAAAACCTACTTTCAGCAGCGCATTCAGATATCTTACTTTTTCCTCTGTAGGGATAAAATGTGCCCAGCCTTGCATTGCATCTCGCGGACATTCAACCAAAGTAATTCCGGAATTCATATACAGTTAATAGAATAGCAAAGTTATAAATAGTCTGTAAGCTTATTGTTATGCAGTATTATATATCTATATAGCTAAATATTATTCCTTTATCAATTCCAGAAATTTGTTCAACCCTTTCTTTTTATCCTCATCCAGGTAATACTTAATATTCTCTGTGTAATATGTTTTCAGATCATAATAAGGAAAAGGATTTCCGATAACAACTTCGTCTAAATGCTGCAATCCTGCCGCATTTGCTTCATTAAAAGCTTTTATAAAATCTGCAGGCAAGTCCTTGTTAGCGATCCAGGCTGCGAAAACAAAATCAAGCCCTGTATATTCTTTCCAGGCAGTTGCCAGATCGTAAATATATTCGAAATTACTGCGTTGTTTTAAGGCCCTGTCTCCTATTATTACTCCAGCTGTGGTGCCATTTATGTATTCAATATAATTTTCAGGTGCCGGTTTGAATTCCACATCCTTCTTCCAATATTGCTCCAATAGGAGGCGTGCAAGACGAACCGAGGAGCGCGACTGATAATCAAGATACACGGTTTTTATTTCTTCCATAGGCACCTGGCTAAAGATGCAGACAGACGCCACATTACCATCTGAGGCAATACCATAATCACTCACTATTCGTGCACCATCTATAAACTGCATAGCAGCTACCGGCAGCAGCGCCATATCTATATCCCCTTTTTGCAGGCTGGCTGCTAACTGAGAGGGATAGTCAAGCAGCAGTTCTATGTCGCCCATTACTTCACTGCGCTCTATGCCATACAATAATGGTTTAGTATTCAAATAACTTACTGCCGCAACTTTTATTTTGGATTTCAATACCTATTTTTGGGCGCAAAGATACAGGAATACCTTTTCATGTCTAACCAATTAGTGATTTATACAGATGGGGCTGCCCGCGGTAATCCCGGACCGGGAGGCTATGGTGCTATATTAATGTGGGGAACTGCACGCAAGGAGTTATCCCAGGGCTACAGGCGCACTACCAACAATCGTATGGAACTAATGGCTGTATTAGCTGCACTACAGGAACTAAAGCGTGATGGACTGGACATCACCATATATAGCGATTCAGCTTATATAGTAAATACGGTAGAAAAAGGCTGGCTCTTCGACTGGGCTAAAAAAGGGTATAAAGGGAAGAAAAATGCAGATCTATGGGCTCAGTTCCTTGCTCTTTATAAAAAGCACAGATTAAAGTTTGTATGGGTAAAGGGTCATGCGTCTAATCCTTTCAACAACCGCTGTGATGTGTTGGCTACAGAAGCAGCCGATAGCGGCAGATGGCTGGTAGATACCGGCTATGAAGAAGGATATGGTCAGGAATTGGGGTAACTGGCTTTGGCGAATCTGCCTGCATCCTGTTTACCATGCTTTTGATTGTTCCACACATTTTCAAAGTCCCATATAATCTGGCTTTTGAAGTCCTCCTGCCGCACAGGGCAGTCGTGCAGGGCGCACAGCTTGCAGGAATAAGGCATACAGGCATCAATATGTATGAATAACTCAACCGAGCTGCCAAAATTGGCACGCACCATATCCTCCAGTCCATGTATTTCACGCTCCGCATCTGAAACCCGGTAATACCAGGGAATAGTCATGTGCGTATCTATATGCAGGATGTCGCCGTATTGTATCACACGCAGGTTATGCAGATCTATCCATTGCGGCTTACGATTTGCCTGAAGCACTTTTATTACTTCTTGCAGTAACTTTTCATCTGCCTCATCCATTATACCTCCTATAGAGCGCCTTAGAACTTTATATCCAGTTATAATAATGATGCAGGCAAACACAATTGCGATCACACTATCC
>JAFDXS010000301.1 GCA_018267795.1 Bacteroidota bacterium
CTTATTTTATCTACTACGTCCATACCTTCCACTACTTCGCCAAATACGGTATAGCCACCATCGAGGTGCGGAGTACCGCCCTGGGTTTTGTAGGTTTCGCGCTGTGTGGCGCTGAGCTTGCGACCAAGACGCATTTCTATCATGTCCAGCTCTTTGTCTGTCCAGGTTTTGCCGGTAACTATATAGAACTGGCAGCCTGAGGACATTTTTTCAGGGTTATTGTCGCGGGCCATACCTACTGCGCCGCGCTTGTGGTAGTCGCTATCGTTTATTTCAGCAGGTATGCGCGCTCCGTATTCGCCATCACCCAGCATCTGGCCGGGAGCAGCATGTTTTGAAGCAGGGTCGCCGCCCTGAATAACAAACTGTGGTATGACGCGGTGCCAGAGTGTACTATCATAATAATGCTCGTTGGCAAGTTTTATCATATTATCGCGATGCTTTGGCGTGTTGTCGTAAAGCATCATAACTATTTTACCGTATTCAGTTTGTATTACTACCTTATTACTTTGCGCAAAGGCTGAGAGGGAAACAGCACATAACAAGCTGAAACTGAGAAGAAGTTTTTTCATAATCGGGAAATAATAAGGGATAAATATAATAATATCAGCGGATTTCCTGGCAAAGCTCCACTAAAACGCCATTGGTGCTTTTAGGGTGCAGGAAACATACCCTTTTGTTGTCAGCGCCAGGCTTAGGTGCATCGCTAAGCAACTCAAAGCCAAGGGCTTGCAGGCGTTTCATCTCGGCCTCTATATTCTCTACCTCGAAGGCTATATGGTGTATGCCTTCGCCCTTTTTACCTATAAATTTGGCTATGGGGCTGGTGTCTTTGGTAGCTTCCAGCAGCTCTATCTTAGAATCGCCTGTCTGGAAAAAGGCGGTATTTACCCCTTCCGTTTCCACGCCTTCCGTCTTGTAGCAGGGGGTATTTAACAGTTGCTCGAAGAGAGGAACTGATGTAGCAAGCTCCTTAACAGCTATGCCAATATGCTCTAATTTCATTAACGAATAGCTTTTACAAATGGGAATATATAAAGGTATAATGACTTTAACTCCCGAAAGTAGCACTTTTGATGTAACTTTGTCGATACGAAAAAATCACCACTTATTATTTAATTATTGTATGGAATTGAAGTTGCCGATATATTTGGATAACAATGCCACCACGCCAATGGATCCGCGTGTGCTGGAAGCAATGCTGCCTTATTTTGTAGAAAACTTTGGTAACGCTGCAAGCCGCAACCACTCATTTGGCTGGGTAGCTGAAGAAGCAGTGGACTATGCGCGTGAGCAAGTGGCTAAGCTGATAAATGCCGACCCTAAAGAAATAATCTTTACATCAGGTGCTACGGAAGCAGATAACCTGGCTATAAAAGGTGTGTATGAAATGTATGCATCAAAGGGTAACCACATCATCACTGCTACTACAGAACATAAGGCTGTGCTGGATACCTGCAAGCATATAGAAAAAACAGGCGGCAAGGTAACTTACCTGAATGTGAAAGCTGATGGTCTGATAGACCTGGCTGAGCTGGAAGCTGCCATAACCCCTGAAACGATACTGATAGCCATAATGTATGGCAATAACGAAATAGGCGTGATACAGCCGGTGCGCGAAATAAGCGCTATAGCCCGCAAACATGGTGTATTGTTCTTTACAGATGCTACACAGGCGGTAGGTAAAGTGCCGGTAGATGTGCAGAAAGACGGTATAGACCTGATGGCCTTCAGCGCACATAAAATGTATGGCCCTAAGGGTGTAGGTGCGCTATACGTGCGCCGTAAGAACCCACGTGTGAAGGTAACTGCACAGATGGATGGCGGCGGCCACGAGCGCGGTATGCGCAGCGGTACGCTGAACGTGCCGGGTATAGTAGGCTTTGGTAAGGCATGCGAACTGTGTATGAATGAAATGGAAAGCGAAGCAAAACGCCTGAGCGCGATGCGCGACAGACTGGAAAGCGCGCTGATGGAACTGGAAGAAGCATATGTGAACGGCAACCGCGAACACCGCCTGCCACACACTGCGAATATATCTTTCAAATATGTAGAAGGTGAAGGACTGATGATGGGCTTTAATAAAGACATCGCCGTATCGAGCGGGTCTGCCTGTACCTCTGCATCTTTGGAACCAAGCTATGTACTGAAAGCACTAGGACTGGGGGATGACCTGGCCCATAGCTCACTACGCTTTGGCCTGGGACGCTTTACTACTGACGAACAAATAGACTATACGATAAATGCAGTAAGGAACACAGTGCTGAAACTGCGTGAAATGAGCCCGCTATGGGAAATGTATAAAGAAGGCGTGGATATAGACTCGATAGAATGGGCACACCACTAATAACACAATTAAAACACTACTAAAAAAACTTACAAATGGCATATTCAGATAAAGTAATAGATCACTACCAGAACCCAAAGAACGTGGGTACGCTGGACAAAAGCAAGAATAACGTAGGCACGGGCCTGGTAGGCGCCCCTGAATGCGGCGACGTAATGCGCCTGCAGATAGAAGTAGATGAAGAAAGCGGCCTGATAAAGGATGCTAAATTCAAAACATTTGGCTGTGGCTCTGCTATTGCTTCTTCATCACTGGCTACAGAATGGCTGAAGGGTAAAACTGTGGACCAGGCACTGGCTATAGATAATATGGATATAGTAGAAGAACTGAACTTACCACCGGTAAAAATACACTGCTCGGTACTGGCAGAAGATGCTATAAAAGCAGCGATAAATGACTACCGCGTAAAGAATGGCTTACCGGAACTGACATTAGAACAGAAACCACATTAATTTAAAGCTAAACGATAACCAACTAATTGTTGGCTAATGGTGTGGCAAAAGTTCTTTGAAGGATAGAGAGAAGGAACGAAACACTATTATCCACAAATAATAATCCCTTGTGTATATGATATTCATTAGTGAGAAGGCAAGAGAGAAAGTAACAAAGCTTAAAGAAGACACAGGTCTGAGCGATGACTATTTTCTACGTGTAAGTGTAGTAGGTGGCGGCTGTTCCGGCTTATCATACAAATTGGATTTCGATAACGAATCGCAGCCGAACGACCAGGTGTTTGAAGACAATGGGGTGAAGCTGGTGACGGACCTGAAGAGCTTCCTGTACCTGTGTGATACGACACTGGATTTTTCAGACGGGCTGAATGGGAAAGGGTTTCACTTTATAAACCCCAATGCGAGCAGAAGTTGCGGATGCGGGGAAAGCTTTGCGGTGTAGGGGTTATTTTAATAAATATATTTTAAAGGCAGGTAGTGTGAGCTACCTGCCTTTTTTATTATGGTGTTTTGGTTATAGTTTTTTATTAATGACCATCGCTGGATGGCAGTGGCTGTCCGCTGTTGTAATTCATGTTGCGGTGATCATTTTTTTTCACGCCGTCGTTCTGGCGACTGTTTTTGCCATGGTAGGGGTTGTCCATAGCATCATTGTTCACCTTGATGTTGTGATGTGAATAAGAGCTGCCTCTACGGTGATGGGTAGTATGCTTCTTATGCTTTGTATAGCGATGATGGGTGCTGTGATGGGTAGTGCTGTGTTCCTGGGCATGGGCATAAGTGATGCCGAAGGCCAGGAGAAATAATAATAGCTTTTTCATGTTGTGTTGTGGTTTTGTTTATAATGATATGTATATAATAAAAATAATGCCGCAGGGCTGATTAAGCACCTGCGGCAATTATAACTCATCCTAAAAATTGAGTTTGGGTTGTGTTTTATTAAGGTCGGCTACCGTCGTTGCCAGGTAATACCATACCTGTCTGGTAAGCATTAAGGTTGCGATGTTCGTTTTTTAGTACACCATCATTTTGCTTGCTGGGCTCACCCTGGTAAGGGTTGTTCATATCGTCGTTCACTACTATGTTGTGCCTTCTATAACCTGCAAAAGCATGTACGCGATTGTTAGCTGCAT
>JAFDXS010000302.1 GCA_018267795.1 Bacteroidota bacterium
AGCTAATGGGTGCAATTGTGATCATTGGCCTGGGATACTTTGCATTTGGATTTACGCTGATACATGGCATGCTCACGGTGTTGGAAATGCTACTGGTATGCGTATTCGGGCTAATGGTGTTTATGGGCTTTGGCTTTATTATAAGCAGTATAGCGAAAAGTGAATCTTCTATACCGCCGTTATCCAATATCGTTACACTGCCGCAGTTCCTGCTGGCTGGTACGTTCTTCCCTATAGATGCATTCCCTAAATGGCTACAGCCTATATGCAAGGCATTGCCACTTTCTTACCTGAACGATGCGTTGCGTAAAATAGCATTTGACGGCGCAGGTATATGGGACGTGCGCATAGATATGCTAATACTGATAGGCTGGGGCGTACTGGTGTACTTTGTAGCAGGTAAAGTGTTTAAATGGGAATAATCGCTGTTACCTGATCAATGTTATATCTCCTTTCAACTGCTCTGAATGGCCTGTGAGGCATTTGGCTTTAAGCATGTAGAAATAGGTGCCTACCTCACAAGGAACGCCATGATAGCTGCCATCCCATGAGGCATGCTGGTCGTCTGAGAGATATATAAGCTGCCCCCAGCGGTTGAATATCATTAGCTCAAAGCTTTGCATGTTGCCGTAAGTAACCACATGATATTTATCATTACGGCCATCGCCATTAGGCGAAAAGGCATTAGGGCAGGCTATCTGGCAACATTGACCGATAGCTGATACAGTAGCTGAAGCACTATCATAGCAACCATATCCATTAGTGCCACGTACGGTATAGGTGGCAGTGTCCATAAGTATGGTATAGATACTATTAGTGTTTTTATCTGTAAACAGCTGGTTGCCGTCTGTATGCCATTGATACACACTGCCGCCTGTTGCTTCGAGATATAGTTTGTCGCCAAGACATACAGAGGAGGGAATATCTATTATCTGTACATGAGGCAAGTCGTGTACCTGTACCTCGATACTATCGAGATTTGATTTACATACTTTATAATCTCTTGTAAAATACCAAACATAATTACCGGGTGTGGTGGTGGATGGCGTAGGCGCAGTGCTAAGTGGAGTCATATTAGCGTCGTACCAATGCACAACCGAACTATCACCCAGGTTCAGCTGGCTTGATGGTGCGTAGCGGCAATAACTTACAGGTGGTAAATTGAGCAGTGGTAGTGTACCACCATCTGTAATAGAAAAATTGTAGCTGGCAGGACAGGTACCGCCGGAAGCACTTACTAATACAGTATAGTTGCCCACCTTTAAGCTGTCTTTTATTATACCAGTTGAATCTGTAAACGATTGTAATGTGGCGCCTGCCTGTTGTATAGTTACTGTTGCCGGTATTATACCGCCATTGATGTCCAATTCCACATAGGCGTCATGAATGCACTCTGTGGGGTAAAGCAAGGTAGAAGCAATGCTGTAGGGTGGTACTACACGAATGGTATAAGCAATAGTCTGGCTACTGGATATGGGACAGTGGTTGTCTTTATAAGTAACATAAAAATTATAAATACCTACAGGCAGGGTATCCGTTTTCCAATTGAAGTAAATTTTTGGATTGACTGTGCTATCGTTAACTACGGTATATGAGGCCGTAGCCGGTATGCCATTGGGAATTGTTTTTACCCAGTCTCCATCGGGGTCAGTAACATTAATATTAAAAGACACTTCAGGTGTGCCCTGGCATATTGTTATGATATTGCCTGATGCCAACCCGCCACTTGTATTTTGAAGGTCCCCGTTCGAGGGGCTGTTGTTGCAATTGTTTAATACAATAAATGTCATTTCTCTCATGCTGGTACCTACCAGTATGCCGTTGCGGTATTCTGATACCTGAGTCACCACAAGGCCGTCCTGTATGCTATTGGGCCTGAAAAACAATTGGCCATTTAGCGAATTGAAGGAAAAGGTATCGGCAGATAAAGGATTTAAATAAGTATATGATCCAAGGTAAGCGACCGGAGCACCGGCCTGTAATGCAGGTACAAGGTTAAAAGCCAATGAATCACCATCAACATCTCTTGCACCCTGGTTGTATTGCTGGGTTACATTAATACAATAAAAGGGTGTGGGAATGCTTGTGTAATTAGGCGATGAGTTATCCCCCTTAGCATTATTCAGCGTTGCCACCAGGTAAACTACGCTGCTAGATGCGCCTGCAATATTTGTTATGGCGCCGCTACGCCCTGCAGTGCTGGTATTTTGAAAATCGCCGGCAAATACAAAACTCCAATTGGCATCGCGCTGTGTGAAGGGATATTTTGCAGAATAAACGAATTTCTTGACGCCGGGAAGTGTACCGCCATGGCAAGTAGTGTTGCTCAACTGCCCGGGACATACTGGGGAAACTTCAATACCTGTATCTATTTCTACTTTTAATGAAACCTTGTCGTAATATGTGCCGCCTCTGTAAATGGTAATAAGCGGGCTGCTATTGTAAAGCTTGGTGAAGGTGCCGCTGCTGCAATCGCCATAAGTGGTAAGGGTAATTTTTAGCGTATCATTAGCATAGGTATATAACAATTCCCCGCCGAAGATGTGGCTAGCAAATGCGTGAGTGCAAAACGTAATAAAAAATGCAGCAATAAACAGGAACCTTTTCATCAAGTGTAGTTAACGGATATTTATTTCTGCAAAGTTTAGTTTATTTCTGCTAATCCGGGCCTTATATTATGATGAAACAGGTAATGTTTATGTCAAAAAAGGCAATTCCCTAGTTGAGAAATTGCCTTTTCAATAATGTGGTGATGTATATTAATTTATTCCATGGCATGTAAAGCAATCCTGTTGCCCTCTGAGTCTGAAATAAGCGCCCAGAAACCCATGTCCTGGGTAACGGCGACAGGAGTAGCGTTTTGTAAGATTTTACCCCCTGCAGGCACTACCCTGTCCAGTACTTTCTGGAGATTTGGCTCACAATTGAGGTAAATGAGCGTACCATTATCAGAAGGACTGTAAAATGCGGGATCGTAAACGATGGCGCCTCCGCGACCTTCTTCCCTGGGATCAAAGTCGAAAAAGGCCATCCTTGCACCGTCTACTGCTTTTTCTACCATCTGGTAGCCGAGAATGGTTTCATAAAATTTACGTGCGCGGTCAAAATCATTTACAGGAATTTCAAACCAGTTGATTGCATGCATTCGGGTAGCCATATATGTGCGATTTATTATTAATGATAACTGAGTATTAAAATAGTGAGAATAAACTTAAAAACATAAGCGTGCCATAAAGGTTTATTAAAGAATAGTGCCAGAATATACCTGTGTAAATTTTGAATAATAAACATATCAACTGATAGCGCTATTTTTGCCATCAAATTTTTAATAACGCTCATGGACCTGGAATTTAATAAAAACGAAGATGGAATGCGTATGGCTATCAGCCAGATGAAGCAACGTCATGCACAAGTGGCGCTTGGCGGTGGTAAAAAAGCAATGGAGAAAGCCAAAGAAAAAGGGAAGATGAGTCCGCGTGAGCGTATAGAATATTTGATAGATAAGGATAGTGTTTTTACAGAAATAGGTTCGTTTGCCGGTTGGGAGATGTATCCTGAACACGGCGGCTGCCCATCAGGCGGTACAGTGGCAGGTGTTGGCTATGTAAGGGGCAGGCAATGCGTAATAGTAGCTAATGATAATACTGTGAAGGCCGGAGCATGGTTTCCTATAACAGGAAAGAAAAACCTGCGCCTGCAGGAAATAGCTATGGAAAACCACCTGCCTGTAATATACATAGTAGATAGTGCGGGCGTGTACCTGCCCATGCAGGATGAGATTTTTCCGGATAAAGAACATTTTGGCCGCATCTTCCGTAACAATGCACGTATGAGTGCCATGGGCATACCACAGATAGCGGCTGTGATGGGTAACTGCGTAGCTGGCGGTGCCTACCTGCCTATAATGAGTGATGAAACAC
>JAFDXS010000303.1 GCA_018267795.1 Bacteroidota bacterium
ACAAGTGATAGATGACTCTATAATAACTGATGAGCAGGGCATATATACCTGTGGCGGCGGCTACTCTTACCTAAACCTACTACTGTATGTGATAGAAAAACACCTGGGCAGAGAAATGTCGATATTGGCTTCCAAAATGTTTGAGATAGATATAGAACGGAAAAGCCAGAACCAGTTTATGATATTTATGGGGCAGAAAAGGCATGAAAACCAGCATGTGCTTGCGGCCCAAAACCTGATAGAAAACAACCCGACCGAAATCTTTGCAGTGGATCATATATGTGCAAAGCTGGGAGTGAGCAGGAGGACCTTTGAACGAAGATTTAAGGAATGTACAAGCAACTCTATTGCTGAATATATACAGCGAGTGAAAGTTGAATTTGCTAAGCAGCAATTAGAATTGAGTGAGAAGACTGTGAATGAGATAATATATGAAACTGGATATAATGATATAGATGCCTTTAGAAGGGTCTTTAAGAAGTATACTGATTTGTCGCCTGTTGAGTATAGGAAGAGGTATAAGAATTAGAGTGAATTTCGTTATTCACTATGTTGTTGTTCCAACAGAAAAAGATTTAGAAAACAAACTTGTTTTAAGTTCGAGTACTTAAATAATTGTAGGAAAGGCCTGCGCAGAGAAGTTCTCCACGTGCCCCAACGATGAACCATATGTGTCTTAATTTCTATGGTATTTTTTTCATAGCCAAAAACATCGAGGTTATCACCATCATTTCCTGAAAAGCCATTATCTGGCATAAGTCCCCAAAAATCAGAGTAATCGATAGCCTGTTTAAATTTGGACCATTGTGTGCCACTTAATTTAATATTCTGTTCCGAAACAACATGACAATCTTTTCCCTCCCAAGCAAATTTGTATAAAAGGACATTTAACATTATTAAATCACGACTATTTGTAACTGTCATAATTAACTTATGTTCACAAAAAGCAGAAGAGTATATGAATCGATAAGCCTCTATTGCATTTAATGCAGTCAATGGTTGTTGACGAACACAACTGTCTTTTTGTGACCAACTGCTATCCCATTTTTGTTTGTCAACTATTTCTCTTTGGTATGTTTTAAGGAAAACCGTATCATTCAGATAATATGCTTTAAAAAGCTTATAGTTTAAATTCGAGGTGTCACTATAGGAAATTGAATCCATTCTTTTAAAATATTCCGACGCAAAAGAATCGCGGACACTGGCATTTTTGTTTGCCTTATATCCACATGAGAATATCAGAACCGATAACAAAACTAGCCCTAATGAGCGTCGAAGCGTTGTCATTATTGATTTTAATGATCCGATAAATTTTTTGATTGGCGGTATATGCCTTTTTGTATACTTCGAGTTTTTCATAGGGGAACATGGTACAAGATAAAAGAAAGTGTGGAGGAATGGAAAAAGAAAAATTAGTGCGGGAATAGAAAAGATGGACATTCAATGTTTTAATTAGCGCGAAGAGCAGAGAGAGGGAAGAGGAACCTAATAATCAATTTTTAGTGCGGGGGAACAGAAAGAAAGAGGAGGGAAAAAAGTGGAAAACGTTGTTTTCCACTTTTTTGTGCCCGGGACTGGATTCGAACCAGCACATCCTTGCGAACGCTGCGACCTGAACACAGTGCGTCTACCAATTTCGCCACCCGGGCATTAATTTTAAGAACTTGGGGTGCAAAGATATGTTTATTTCGGAATTAGACAAACCCCTATTCATACAATTTCTGTAATTATATAACCATGAGGTTGCAGCCCCGCAGTGCTGCATGATCTATGCGACCAAGGACCTGGAACGTACCGTCGGGCGATATGGTGCCTATATCGTCTGTGGCTATAAAACAACAAGAGTGAATATTAGCAAGGTCAATAATATTGAGGCAACCAGTGCCGGTGGTGCTAACAGCGAGGGGGTCGTTGATATCGCGGACTAATACCTGCATGGTAGAAGCAGGGCTGAAGATGCCGTTGGCCCTGGCGTAGGCCTGGGAAAGGAGCTCTGTCATGCCGTACTCTGAATGTACCTGTGTGAGCTGCCATTGCTGCTTCAAGAAGTCATGTACCTGCGGGCGCGTCCACTCTTCCCGCCTACCCTTCATGCCCCCTGTCTCCATAACCATAGTATGCTGCAGGTGCATGGGGTGTTGCTCAGCAAAGTCGAGCAGGGCGAAGGTGACACCGAGCAGTAATGTGGGTTGTTTTTGTGCCTCAAGCTGTAGCAACACTTGCTGCAGCTTGTCATATTCATTGAGATAAAAACCATTGGCGGAGTGAGCACTTTTCTCCATAAGTACCCTGGCCATGTGTACGAGGGATGAATTGCCCCGCTCTAAATATGAAGGCAGGAGGGCTATAATAGCGTATTGCTCAACAGGACCATAAAACTGCTCAAAGCCCATGAGCAGAGATTTGCGATAAATGTACTCGTCGTGTATAAAATGACGGCTGGGAATATCGCCTGTGGTGCCGCTGCTTTCAAAAATCATAGAATGCTCAGTCCAATCGCCGGTTCTTACCTTGTAAGTCTTGAAAAATGGGATAGGTAAAAATGGTATCTGCTCTACGGTACTGACCTGTGAGGGCGCAATATGCAATGCATCGGTAAAGCTGCGATAAAGGGCATTGCTGTGGTACTGGTATTGGAATGCAGCGAGTGCAATATCATCAAAGCTTTGAGCGTTAATACCGTGCAGGTAACTGCTGTTTATTGAAGAAAAATTGTGAAACACTTTTATTAACTTTGGTATATATGATACGCTACATAGCCTTAATGGCGCTGCTAATACTTGTTGTAACATCCTGTCATAAAAATGACGTGTCAAATATACCAAACATTAGCGCATTAAGCTTACGGCCTAATACTGTAAAAGCGGGATCGAGCGAGGATACTGTATTTATATTCTTTCACCTGCAGGATGGCGATGCCGACCTGGGTAATGACCCCAACGGTACTAACTATGATATATACATGACGGACAGCAGGGATGGCAGCGTGCAGGGACTGTTTTTCCCACAGATAGATACGAGGATAGAAGACCCAAACAAGGGCATAGAAGGCACCTGTACACTAAAGCTACTGGCCGCTAACCTACTACCCCGCCCTGACCACCCACAGGGAGATACACTACACTACGATATATATATAAAAGACAGAGCACAGCATAGCAGTAACCACCTGACCACACCTGATATTTACCTGAAACCATAATGGCCGACGCTATGGCGCAATGGTGATGTTGGTTTTATCTACGACTTCCTTTATAATATCATCGAGCTCATTGGTAGATACGCGGAGACCATCAAGAATTTCCTTATTGATGGGGTCTGCGGGGTTGTTGTAATTGAATAACTGAGCCAGACCGAGGATATTAGCTACCGGACCACGCACTTTATGCGATTGTATCCAGGCGATGTCGCGCAGGACTTTGTTTTGGGACTCTATGCGCAACAGCTGGTCTTTCTCTTCTGTAATATCGCGGAAATAAACGGCAAGACCATCGCGGGCAGGATAGGCATTAACCGATAGCCATTTTTCCATAGCAGGGATATAATCCTCAAAATGGACACTTACCTGCTGTGCTACAGCATGCTGTAACTCTTTGCGAAATAAGAGATCAACATCAATAAAATTATCCCATAGGCTGCGGCCAATAAGTTCTTTGCGGCTATGGCCGAGCAATTTTTCTGTTTCTTTATTAATATAGGTAAAATGCCAGCGCGTATCAACCGCGAAAAACCCGTCGGTGATACTTTCCAGCATTATCTGCATTTCATTACGATTGGTAGTAAGATCATCTTCCATGCTTTTGAGCCTGGTGATATCAACCGCAATACCGCTAATAACAGCTGGCTGGCCGCCTTTGGCCGCCTTATAAGTAGCCTGATTGATAATATATTTTACGCTGCCATCTTTATGGTACACT
>JAFDXS010000304.1 GCA_018267795.1 Bacteroidota bacterium
TATCGGGACGGCGCTCATATATGCTTACTTCATACCCCCTTTTCTTAAGAATAATAGCCAAAAGTGAACCTACAAGCCCTGCGCCTAAAATAGTAACTGAACGTGCCATAGCATTAGTTTAAAGAATTGAAAACAATTCATTTGCGCTAAATTAACTAATTCCTGTATAGTTTTTTCGGATAGCGTAAATACTTAAAGTAAAGACAGGTGATATATAATATGTAGTGGTTTTATTGTTAAAATATAAGGTAGGTGCTTAGCACAGATAATAAATATGCAACGGAAGTTGTTACTTTTGGCACTTATATCAAATACTCTATGCGATTAGCCTTTTGGAAAAGGAAAGATAAAGCTGACAGGAAAAAGAAATCAGTAGTACGTGAATGGACCGATGCCTTAATCTTTGCTATAGTTGCCGCTACCCTTATACGCACTTTTTTTATAGAAGCATATACGATACCTACGGGCTCCATGGAAGGAAGCCTGCTGGTGAATGACTACCTGTTTGTAAGCAAGATGTCTTACGGTGCCCGTATACCTATGACACCTATAGCTGTTCCCCTTGTACACAATACAATGCCGATAACAGGCGGCAAATCATATACAGAAGCAGTGCACTGGAAATATCACCGCCTGCCGGGCTTTGGCAAAGTAGAAAGATATGATGTAGTAGTATTTAACTATCCCTGCGGCGACACCATACTGGCTGAAGAGCCTGAAAAAGACTACTACAGCACACTGCGCAGCGAATACAATGGCGACAGGCAACTGCTGAAAACACGCTACACGATAGCTACGCGCCCGGTAGATAAAACAGATAACTATATAAAGCGCTGCATAGGCACACCGGGAGATAAAGTAGAAGTAAGAAATGCCATAGTATATGTGAACGGGCAGCAGGCACCGATATTTCCACACTCTAAGCTACTGTATGATGTAAAGACTAATAATGGCATAAGCGATGACTTTATAGAAGAGAACAATATAGAAGTACCCAGCTCTAACGGGCAGCGCTATATTATGTTCCTGGAGAATGACCAGGTGGACATGATAAAGAAACTGCCGGGCGTGCAGACCGTAACACTGTATATGCAATATGGCCCTGGGCAAGCTGAGCCGGAAGTATTTCCGCATGATGTAGCGCACTTTAACTGGAACAGGGACAACTACGGACCTATACTAATACCTAAGGAAGGTATGACCGTGCAGCTAAATACTGCCAACATAGCCCTGTACCGCCGCGTGATACGCAACTATGAGGGTAACACACTGGAAGAAAGAGAAGGGAAAATCTTTATAAACGGTAAGGAAGCCAATGCTTACACCTTTAAAATGGACTACTACTGGATGATGGGGGATAACAGGCATAACTCGCTTGACTCACGCTACTGGGGCTTTGTACCAATAGACCATGTAGTAGGTAAAGCGTGGTTTGTATGGCTGAGCTATGGCAAAGGCGGGCTGTTTAAAGACATGCGCTGGAGGCGCCTGCTGCATAGTGTGCATTCGTTAGAAAAATAAGTACAGCTTTAAGATAAATATGAAAAGAGGTATCAGCATTTGCCTGTCGCTGGCGTTTTTTATGCTCTCCTGCGGGCAGGGACAAAATGAAAATAAGACCGCTACAACTACTGCCGGCACTGAACAGGGACCTGTAAACAGTAATGGTAAGCAACTCTTTATAAATAACTGCCAGCGCTGCCACGAGCTGAACCAGGATAAGATGGGACCAAAACTAGCAGGCGTACTAAGCCGCTGGAATAATGATACCACACAGATAATAGCCTTTATAAAAGATCCGCAGCAGGTGATAAGCGGAGGTAAGAATAGCTATGCCACCCAGCTATACAGCACCTGGAACGGCGCACAGATGCCTTCTTTTTCTAATCTGAACGAGGCAGATATTAAAGATATTATCAGTTATATTAACAAGGGAGTGGAATAGCACTTATCTTTATAGCGCATTATAAATTAATCTGTAACAGGGTCTTAAACCTCTGTAATGGCATTTATTATGCTTAATGTTTTTAATAGATAATTTTCAGGAAGTATTATGTCGCGAGGTTCTGATGCAGGTGAAGGCACTGCATTATTCCAGGAAAATAATAAAACTTTATTCCAGGCTATAGCACAGGCCCAGTTCATAGCATACGCCCCGTATGTTTTCCAGGCATCTGTGATAATGCGTGATAACGGTATGCTGCGCTATATAGAAGCAGCGGGCAAACAAGGTGTAACAATAACAGACACAGCAGAAAAAATTAACTTACCGGTATATGCTACCCGCATACTGCTGGAAGCAGGATTGGGCATAGGCTTGTTATACCGGCATGACGAACGATTTTTCCTGGCAAAGACCGGGGACATCTTCCTGAATAATGAAACTACCCGCGTGAATACAGACTTCATGCGTGATGTATGTATAACGGGGGCAGATAAGCTAAAAGATTCCCTGGCCAATGGCACACCTGAGAGCCTGAAAGAATTTGGCAACTGGACTACCCTTTTTGACGGGCTCGCACATTTGCCGCAAGCAGCTACCAATAGCTGGCTGGCATACGATCACCACCATTCCATACAGGGCTATGAAGAAATACTGCCGCTGATATTTGAAGAGCCGGTAGATAATATACTGGATGTAGGCGGTAATACAGGCGACTGGTCTATAGCTTGCCTTAACTACAAGAGCGAAATAACTGCCGGCATACTAGACCTGCCCGAAGTGCTTTCGCTGGCAAAGGAAGCCATAGATAAAGAACATTACCGTAACAGAATAAAATATTATCCGCAAAATATACTAGACCCAGGAGAAGCAATACCCAGGGGCTATGACGTGATGTGGATGAGCCAGTTCCTCTCCTGCTTTTCGGATGAAGATATCGTGCTGGTGCTGAATAAGTGTTATGAAGCGCTGCCATCGCGCGGGCGTATATTTATATATGAAACCTTCTGGGACCAGCAGCATATGGAGGCAGCAGCCTTCAGCCTGCAAATGACCTCGCTGTACTTTGCTACAATGGCTAATGGCAAAGGCCGCATATACGATAGCAAAACGTATATGTCGTTAATAGAAAAGACAGGCTTTAAAGTGACAAGGCACATAAAAAGAGCAGGGAAAACGCATAGTTTATTAATATTGAAAAAGTAATATAGAATAGGAAAACAGTTTATTATTTTATTTAACTATGAGCATAAATAAAGAAGTAGATGTATTAGTGATAGGGGCAGGGCCATCAGGAACTATAGCAGCCTCTATTGTACACAAAGCAGGATTATCTGTGCAAGTAATAGAGAAGATGTTATTCCCACGCTTTGTAATAGGAGAAAGCTTATTGCCGCGCTGCATGGAAGCGCTGGAAGAGGCAGGTTTTCTTGATGCTGTAAAAGCCAAAGGTTTTCAACGTAAGGATGGTGCAAAGTTTGTGTGGGGTGATAAGCTATGCGATTTTAATTTCTCACAGCAGTTTACTCATGGCTGGGAATGGACCTGGCAGGTGCAGCGTGCAGAGTTTGATAAGACACTGGCAGATGAATGTGAACGCCAGGGTGTACCAGTTGAATATGAAACGGAAGTTACTGATATAAAGATTGACGATAATGGCCATTCGGTGACTACGATAAAGACGAAGGATGGCAAAACAGAAACTATAAAAGCAAAGTTCATAATAGACGGTAGTGGCTATGGGCGCGTAATACCCCGCCTCTTCGGGCTGGAAAAGTCTTCAGGACAACATTCGCGTAAGGCAATGTTCTGTCACCTGCAAGACCCGAAACGTAGCGAAGTAGCCAGTGAACCAAACCGCATCATAATATGCGTGCATAATCTCGACACCTGGATATGGGTAATACCATTCTCTGACGGTACCACATCAGTGGGTTATGTGGGCAAGCCGGAATTCTTTGAAAAATTTAC
>JAFDXS010000305.1 GCA_018267795.1 Bacteroidota bacterium
CGCAGGAAAAGCGCAGCGAAGATGACATAGCAAAAGGTATAGTAAAATGGCTGGTAGATGTATATGATGAAACGGGTGAAACCGTAGCTATAGCCACTATCCTTACTATGGTAAAAATGATGAAACAAGATTAATTTTAATAAAAAAACAGAGCAAAAGAAAAACAAACCATGCAACACCCCGACGGTTATGTACACACAGAAATAGAACATGGCATTGCTACCATTGAGTTCTTTCACCCTTCAAGCAATGCTTTACCGGGCAATATATTAACACAGCTTGCAAAAACTATTAACCATATAGGCATTGACAGCCGCGTGAAAGTGATAATACTACAAAGTGCAGGAGACCGTGCGTTTTGCGCAGGTGCATCATTCGATGAGCTTATTGCGATAAGTAATGAAGCAGAAGGCAAAAAGTTTTTCAGTGGCTTTGCTCATGTAATAAATGAGATGCGCAAATGTCATAAGTTCATAATAATGCGTGTGCAAGGCAAGGCTGTAGGCGGCGGCGTAGGACTGATAGCCGCTGCAGACTATGCAATAGCAACCGAAGATGCTTCAGTGAAGCTAAGCGAACTGGCCGTTGGCATAGGTCCCTTTGTAGTAGGGCCTGCCGTAGAGCGCAAGGCAGGCGTATCTGCATTCTCTCAACTGGCAATAGACGCAACAGAATGGCGCTCCGCAGACTGGGCAAAAAAGCATAGTCTTTACTCTGAAATACACAAGACAATAGCAGAAGTAGATGATGCTGTAAAAAAGCTTGCCGACAGGCTATCTCAAAGCAGCCCGGATGCAATGGCAGAACTAAAGAAAATATTCTGGCATGGCACATCACATTGGGACGAGTTGCTTTCAGAGCGTGCTGCAATAAGCGGCAGATTGGTGCTGAGCGAGTTTACACGCAATGCAATAAATAAATTCAAAGCCAAGACGGCAAAATAAAATTTGCGACAACGAATACAAGACGCAGCTAAACACTGCGTCTTTTTTATCTCTTTAGAATTTCTTTAGTAACAATGCTCAGGAAACGCAGATTATCTATAGTATATCGTTTCCATAAACGGCGTGGCTCTTTGGCAAAACGGTAAAGCCACTCAAGCCCTGACTTCTGAAAAAATGCAGGCGCACGCTTCTTTAGCCCAAAATAGAATTCAAACGAAGCACCTAATAGCAGAAACAATACAGGCTTAGCATACCCTTTCTCCTTTAAGGTTTTTTCTAACTGCATAGCCAGCAACTCCTGTTTGGGGAAGCCAAGGCCAAGAAAAACAAAAAGTGCATTGTTCTTTATAATGTTAGCAGCCACCGATGCAGCAAGGGTAGCTATATATTGCCCGTCTGCTGCATTGAAAAAAGCCGGAACAAAACAACTGCACTGCGCATACTCCTGCTGAAATAAGTGACTAATATTATCATCAGGCAGCACAAAGGTTGTATAAAGGTTTTGCTTTTTGATCTGCTGCCATAGTGCAGGAAAAAGATCGCTGCCGGTAAGGCGATGCTTTATGTCCTTCTTCAGCAGCTTGCCAAGCCATACTATTGGCATACCATCAGGCAGCACGTAGGTAGCATGCTTATAAAAATGCTTAATAGCGGCATTCTTTTTTTCCGCAAAATGTACCAGCTGGTAAGCATTGGGAGTAATGAGAAAATCTATACCGGCAGTATTGGTGCTTACGTGCTCCATTATATCTGCCACTACATCATTCACCGATGCTGCGGAGATAAAATCGAAATCAAATATGGTTATCCTTTGAAAGCTCATTACATCTTTTTGGCCAGGGCATTGAGTATTCCCTTCATACCCCATTGCAAGCTTTTAACTGTAAGCTTTGTGCGCACAAATGTAATACCTGTAAGCATTAAAGTAGCACTTAGCACTACCAGGGCATTATAATGCTTGCGCGAAAAGATAATGGCGGACTTATTATAGTAATAATAGAAAAGATACTTTTTTGTGTTGGTACTTACGCTGCCTTTGTGATACACAAGGCTTTTATCTGCAATCACATTCTTATAACCCAATGCACGCGCGCGAAATTGCCAATCCTGCTCTTCGAAGTACAGAAAGAAATCCTCATCCATTAAGCCTATTTCCTTCAGGGCACTCATACGTACCAGCAAACTGGCACCGTGCTGAAACTCAATTTTATCTACCGGCAGGTTTTTCTTATCTACTTTATCCCACTCTTCGTGCTTTAATATAAGCTTCGATACGCCAAAGTATTTATAATAATCCACACCGAAACACTGTATCTGCTTGGGTTTATTATAATCCAATATTACCGAGCCAACAAATGCGTTCCGTTCATCTTCCCCCATTTTGGCTATCATGGCCGGCAATGCCGTATCTTTTGCTATGGCATCATTATTTAGCAGCCAGGTATATTTTATTGTAGCATCATTTATAAAATACCGCATCATCGCATTACAGCCTTTGGCAAAGCCGAGGTTTTCTGATGAGCGAACAATGACAACCTTAGCCGGTAATTCATTAAGCTCTTCTTTAGCGCTGAGGTCTGTTGTTATATAGTAAAGCGCATTTGCCTTTAGGTAATTCATGATAATCTCCACAGAATTATCTGTTGAATAATTATCGAGCACTGTTATGCGAACGTTTGGCAATGCAATGATACTGCCGATGCAGGCAACTGTATCAGGGCCGTTATTCCAATTTAGTATTATGACGTTCGTATCTATCATGAGTCTTAATTACCGGCAAGTATATTTTTTACGTATAACTTCATTATCCTGTAAGCATTATATCTCTTAATTTTACCAGAAAGCATTTGTTGCATATATCTCCTAAACTGGATGCCTGAACGTACTAACTGCCTATTATCAGTCATAAGGCTGGAATGGCCAAAACGTATAAAAGTGAGTGTTCCGTCCAAAGGAAGGTATTTGAATTTAACTCCTGCTAATGCGCAATTAAACCAAAAGTGCCAATCTTCATAAGACTTATAGGTAGCATCAAAATAACCTACCTTTTCAAAAATACTTTTTCTTATCAGCGGTGCAGAAATTTCTATAAAGTTATCTTTCGCTATGCGCTGTACCATTGCGCTATCATCCCCGGCAAGCTTCATACTTTTATTTGCTTTTTTACCTACACTTCTACCTTGCAGAAAAATGTCGGGTGCATTTGTTTCAAAAAACAATGCATCGCCATATACAATATCTACAATATCATTTTGCTCCAGGTACCTGCCTTGCAATTCCAACTTTTGTTCCTGTATTAGGTCGTCTGCATCCAGGAATTGTATGTATTTGCCGGAAGCTGCCTTGACAGCATTATTACGAGTGGCAGATATGCCTTGGTTATTCTGGCGAATATATTTAAAGCGGGCATCAGTATCAACAAACCTTTGCGCTATTTCTTGTGTATTGTCTGTTGATCCATCATTAATGATAATACATTCCCAGTTTGTGTAAGATTGCTTTTGTATGCTTTGCAATGCGCATGATAGAAACCTACCATAATTATAGCACGGGACAATAACAGAAATTAACGGTTCAGCACATTGATTCATTAACTATATTTTATCTGCTTCCTGGTGTTGTTTAATATCTAACAGGAAAAACAATTCAAAAAACACAACTACCGATAGATATTCGAAAAGATAGTCGAACATAAGGTATCCGCCTAACAAAAACAGCATTACAAAGCTATAGCTTATTTGTTTGTGCCTGCGGAATACGTGTACTACGTAAAACATTATAAAAATCAGAAACCCAACAACTCCATACTCCCCAAAAACCTGGTTAAGAAAAGATGAAGGCAAATGGCGTGTGGAATGGTATGCTGCTGGCAAGCTATAAACCAATGAATATATCTGGTAATGATTATTATAAAAATCAGGTGCCATATAGCGTGGCAACATTTTAAATAATCTGG
>JAFDXS010000306.1 GCA_018267795.1 Bacteroidota bacterium
CAGGTCAACACCATATTTTTCACATGCAGCATATACACCTTCATAAAACTCTTCCAGAGCCTCAACTGATATCCTATTTGATACTCCTATACTAAGCGTTATGTGTGTAGGCGTAGCAAACATGGCACAGATATCAGACAGATTTGCAGCAACAGCCTTATAGCCAAGGTGCTTTAAAGGTGTGTACATCAGATCAAAATGTACGCCCTCCAGCAACATATCTGTCGTTATAACTGTCTGCCTGCCAAATGTGTCTATTACGGCAGCATCATCACCTACGCTTAGCAGCGTGCCTGCCTGGCGTATGTCATTGTTTTTTGTCAAATGATCTATTAATCCAAATTCACCCAGCGATGATATTTCAGTACGTTGTTCGCTCATATTGCTCCTGCGGAATTATTTATATTTGTTTTCTTATCAGTGAAAGCATCTCTTCATGTATCAGGCCGTTGGTGGCTAATGTTTCTTTGTCAAATACATCATAAGGATCACCCTCAAAGTTTGTTATTCTGCCACCGGCTTCCTGTACTATCAGATACCCTGCAGCAAGGTCCCAGGCATTAAGATTATACTCCCAGAAGCCATCGAAACGGCCGCAGGCTACCCAACACAGATCTATTGCTGCAGAGCCAAGGCGTCGCACGGGTAAGCCTTCCAGAATAAAACGTTCAAACACCTTAATAGGATGCTGTGTATCATAAGCCCACTTGTACGGAAAGCCGGTAACAAGACATGCCTTCTGAAAATTTGTTTTTTTAGATACTGCTATTGGCATACCATTTAGTGTGGCACCCATACCCTTCTCTGCAAAAAACAATTCATTCATCATTGGGTTATAGACAGTGCCCAACAATAGGTCATCGCCATATTTTACAGCTATGCTTACACAGCATATAGGGATAGAATGAGCGAAATTAACTGTACCATCTATAGGATCAATTATCCACTGGTAAGCTGAATCCTTTTTTAACTCCCCTATCTCTTCGCTTATTATAGAATGTTCCGGAAAATACTTTTTGATTATCTCAATTATCCTCGTTTCTGAAAGCTTATCTACCTCTGTTACCAGGTTATTAACGCCTTCTTTGTTTTCTACTTTAAAGGTGCCCTGGAAATAAGTATGAATAATTTTACCCGCCTCTCTTGTAGCTTCAAATAATACTTCCTTTAGCTTAGCTACTTCTGCCTTCTGCTCTTCCATAGTAATAAGTTATAGTTTGAGTTCTTTACCAAGATAATAATCAATCACCTTCAGTTTAAAAATAAGGTCGTATTTAGCGCCCAGCATATTAGACTCTGCAGAATATTGTGAATTCTGCGTTACGAGATAATCCACCGTACTTGTGAGGCCCAGTTCATACCGCTTTTTAGCAAACTCCTGTGCGCGTTCTGCTGCCTCGGCAGCATGAACAGCAGCATAATATTTCTGTATAGAGTTTGTAGCATCGCTGTAGGCCTTATACACATTCTGCTTTAGGGTAAGTTCTGCCTGGTATTTATTTAGTTCCTGGGTATTCATGTTATACTTAGCTTGCCTTAAAGCATACTGCGATTGCCAGCCATTGAATAGAGGAACATTTAATGACAGCGCATATGTCTGGCGAAAATTATTATCTAATTGTTTGCCCAACGGCACACTTGAGGTAATAGGTGTAAGACGAGGTTGAAATACCGTATCATAACCCGCACCATTGCGCACTACATAATTGCTGGGTTCAAAGCCAAGAAAGTTAGCACCTGTTATCTGGCTATAAGTACTGGCCCAGTTGGTACCAAATTGAGCGCCAAAACTCAGTTGCGGATACAAAGCGCCCCTGGATGCATTTACACCTTTCTTTGCTGCGGTATAACGATATTCAGCTGCCTTTATTGAACCGAAATGTTTATGTGCCTCTTCATAGACTTGAGCCGGAGTAAGACTGGCTATCGTTATTTGATCAGACACTTTCACATCAGGCGCTATAATATTGAATGGTTCATTAAAATCTATGTTCAGCAATGTTTTAAGATCTATAATAGCAGATGTATAATTTGCTATTGCCGATATAAGGTTAGAGCTATCAGTTGCTACCTGCGATTCCAGTTGGGCAACGTTTAACTCGGGCAAACGGCCTGCTTCAAAGAACTTACGCGTCTGGTCCAGTTGGGCTTTTGATAAATCTACCTGCTTTTCATTTACGTGTATCTGTTCCTGGGCAAGGATAGCTCTTAGGTATCCGGTTGCCACATTTAACGAAACATCATCTTTTAGCTGGTCCAGATCTGCCTTCGATGCCTGAAGGTTAAATTTATTTTTAGCAATAAGATTTCGTTGCTGAAACCACCCGAACAACAAAACGCTGGAAGTGGCGCTCGCACTTACAAAGTCGTAGTTAGCATCTATAAACTGGTTTGTAGTAGGATCAATAGAGCGCCCGTAGCTACGTCCGTAGGATGAAGATATATTCGCATTGGGCAATTGTGCCAGTTGGCTTTGCAACAGGGTATATTTTGCAAGTCGGGCGTTCAATACGTCCTGCTGGATAGATATATTGTGATCAATAGCGTACTGCACGCAGCGTTGCAATGTCCACACATCATCAGCCTGGGCATTAACCTTAGCTGAAAAAAATATACTAAATACTATAAAAGCGGCATAGTAATATTGGCGCATAAGACAAAAATAATGAAATAATATACCTAACTATGATAATTAGGCATTATAAACTATTTAATATTATTTCATTATAAGCCCCCTAATCTTTTCCTTTTGATATTTCTATAGGTTTATCCATACTATTATCTTCCTGTATGGAAATAGGCACTACTATCGTTTGCTGTTGCTTTAGTTGACTCTCCACAGTATCCAGGTATTGTTTATAGCTGCCAAACTGTATCATAAACTGGTAGCCTGCTTTTGTAAGTTCCAATTTGCCCGCATTACCAAAGCCCACTGAAGGCATTACCCAACCCGACCCTGTAATAATATTCCATATTCTATCAGCATCCTTTCGATTAAGCTTTACATTATGGGGAGAAAATATCTCACCTTCCAGGTGCAGGGATGTTTTATGAGCATTTTCATATAAAGACTTTAATACCAGGTCAAAAATCGTTTTATCCTGATCATCGTGGTTTGGTACATCTACTATGTGGTCCTTCATTCGTTGAAGCGCTTTACGTCCTTTGCTATCTCTTAAATGTCTCATAATTAATCTTTTTATGCATTATCATTAAAATGCTCTTATTATATAGTATCTAAAAACTGTGCCCTAAAAGCCAAGAAAACTTTAACATCTGCAGTCGTGAACAGCTTTGTAAAATTTGTTTAAATTCATGCACATGGAAAGAATAAGCATACTACTTCAAAAAATAGCAGCAATAGCTGAAAATGAAAGTAAAAACACAACAATAGATATAGACTTAATGCTTGACTATACCCGTGTATTATATGCCGATCTTTTAGAAATGCGGGGCAAAATAGCCTTTAATGCGCCACCTGCGCAAGAGCGGGAACCTGTATTTGCAAAGGCTATGAAAGAAGACAAAGAAAAACACAATGAAGAACCACATGTTGAAATAGTAACGCCGCCAATAATTGCGCCCTCTCCTGCATCAATTCCGGTTTCCACAGCTGGTAATATTCCCTCCGGAAATAAGCGTGACATCCGTAATCTTATAGGCATTAATGATAAATACCTTTTTATAAGTGAACTCTTTGGCAACAATAATGAAACCTACGAGCATGTGCTAAACGAAATAAACGGAGCCTGGGATGAACAAAATGCCATAGACTTACTACAGGAACATGTATATGGTACCTACGGCTGGGATAAAGAGAATGAAACTACAGAGTTGTTTTATAACCTTCTAAACAAATTTTTCTCTACTATATAAGCCATTACTTTTT
>JAFDXS010000307.1 GCA_018267795.1 Bacteroidota bacterium
GGGAGAACTTGTTGTTAGACGCCCAGCCACCCAGCATGATGCCATATACACCAAGGCTCACTACACCAAATACAAACAGGATACCTATATTAATATCAGCCACTTGCAGCGATACTGTATGTCCGTTTGCAAGGGTAAAATCAGGCCCCCATGGCACTATAGAGCTGGTCATAAGTGCTGTAAGCATCGCTAGGCATGGCCCCAATATAAACAGGAATCTTGTTGATCTGTCCGGTATTATTTCTTCTTTAAAAAAGAGTTTCAGACCATCTGCCAACGGCTGCAGCAATCCAAATGGTCCTGCGCGGTTAGGCCCTACACGGTCCTGCATGATGGCAGCCACCTTACGTTCTGCCCAGGTAGCATACATAGCCACACCAAGCGAGCCGCCCAGGATTACCGAGATGAGAATTATCTTCTCTATTATGAACGCTGTATCAATGTGCAGTAACAGCATAATGGCGCAAAAGTAGTTAGTTAGTTAAAAAAATCTTAGTCTTTCTTTTGTTGTCGGCAAATTCTTTCTCACCAGCTTCGTTGCGACGCTCCGTTCAGCCGCATACCGCTACCAGATATTAGCCATTACCCAATAGCTTATTCCCCTCGAAATCAGTGGAATGCGCCGGGCCTTCTATTTTAGAGAGGTCTATTTCCGGTTTATTTACATCACTTATCGAGTGTATATCCATTTTCAGCACCGGCTGCTTGCCTATCACTTTATCTATCAGCACATGCGGTTTTTGCGTATGCTCGTAATGCCCTTGTGCTATTACACTGCTGCGGCGCACATGCGATGGGCCTTCTATCACCCAGTCTTTCACTTCCTTTTTATGGAAGCGGCAGTCATTACATATCCATTCTTCTACCTCTCCCCATTGGTCTTTACGTGCCGTTACACGGAAAACTTCATCACCACGCATCCACAGGCGCACTTTACCGCTACAAGTAGGGCAATCGCGATGTGCATCTACCGGCTTGGTAAACCATACACGGTTCTTAAAGCGGAATGTTTTATCTGTCAGCGCGCCTACCGGGCATACATCTATTACGTTACCTATAAACTCATTATCCAGCGATTTGCCTAGTAAAGTGCTGATTTCAGAGTGGTCGCCACGCTCCAGTACGCCATGTTCGCGCTTGCCTGTCAGCTGATCGGCTGTAAACACGCAACGGTAGCAAAGTATGCAGCGCGTCATGTGCAGTTGTATATAAGGTCCTATATCTTCTTTTTCAAACTTGCGACGATCAAATTCGTAGCGCGTGCCTTCTGAGCCATGCTCATAGCTAAGGTCCTGCAGGTCGCACTCACCGGCCTGGTCACACACCGGGCAATCCAGCGGGTGGTTCATCAGCAGAAACTCCACTATCCCTTTGCGTGCGTCCAGTACTTTGTCAGAAGTAATGTTTTTTACTTCCATACCATCCATCACGGTAGTGCGGCAGCTTGCTACCAGCTTAGGCATAGGACGCGGATCTTTTTCAGAACCTTTGCTTACCTCTACCAGGCAAGTGCGGCATTTACCACCACTTTCCTTCAGCTTGCTATAATAGCACATAGCAGGCGGAGTAACATCACCACCTATCATACGCGCAGCATTCAGTATAGTAGTACCGGCAGGCACTTCTATAGTGATGTTGTCAATGGTTACTTTAAACTTTGGTGCCTGTTCAGACATAATATTTTTCTCCTTCGGCTGAACTATTCGTTCTTATTAATAATATTATTAAGCTACAGTAGGAACATGGATAGGGTCTGCATAATGCGCCATTCCATAATTCCTTTTTTGCGATTCTTCAGGGTTCAGTATATGCCATTCAAATTCATCTCTGAAGTGTCGTATGGCTGCAGCTACAGGCCATGCAGCGGCATCTCCCAGCGGGCATATAGTATTGCCCTCTATCTTGCGCTGTATATCCCATAGCAGGTCTATATCACTCATCTTTCCTTTACCGTACTCTATATTCTTCAGTATCTTATACATCCAGCCGGTACCTTCGCGGCACGGGCTGCATTGTCCGCAGCTTTCATGGTTGTAGAAACGCGCCAGCGTCATAGTATGGCGTACTACGCATTGGTCTTCATCCAGCACTTCAAAACCTCCCGACCCCATCATAGTACCTGTTGCAAAACCACCTTCTGCCAGGCCTTCGTAGCTCATCATACGGGTTTCGCCTTTGGCTGTTTTCAGTAAAAGGTTTGCAGGTAGTATCGGCACTGAGGAGCCACCCGGTATGCATGCTTTCAGGCGCTTGCCCTTAGCTATACCGCCGCAGTATTCATCGCTGAAGATGAACTCTTCAACCGATATGGTCATATCTATTTCATAAATGCCCGGCTTATTGATATTACCGCAAGCCGACAGCAATTTTGTACCTGTTGATTTGCCCACACCTATTTTAGCATACTCTTCGCCGCCCATGTTTATGATAGGCACTACTGCGGCTAATGTCTCTACATTATTCACCACTGTAGGGCGCATCCATACACCCTGTATGGCAGGGAATGGTGGCTTTATGCGCGGGTTACCGCGTTTGCCTTCCAGGCTTTCTATCAGCGCAGTTTCCTCGCCGCATATATAAGCGCCTGCACCACGGTGTACATATATTTCACAGTCAAAACCTGTTCCTAATATATTCTTACCCAACCATCCATTGTTCCTGGCTTCAGCTATAGCCTGTTCCAGTATTTCTGCTATCCATGCATATTCGCCGCGTATGTATATATAAGTGGCATTAGAGCCTAATGCAAAGCTGCTCACTATCAGCCCTTCCACCAGCAGGTGCGGAATGAACTCCATCAGGTAGCGGTCCTTGAAGGTACCGGGCTCTGATTCATCCGCATTGCACACCAGGTGACGAGGCACTCCTTCAGGTTTGGCAAGGAAGCTCCATTTCATACCTGTAGGGAAACCCGCGCCACCACGACCGCGAAGGCCGCTCTTCTTCACTTCTTCCACTATTTCATCAGGCGTCATTTTCAACGCCTTCTCTACCGAGCGATAGCCGCCATTCTTGCGATAGGTATCGTAGTAACGAATACCTTCCACGTGTGCATGCTCTAATAATAGTTTAACTCCCATAAAAACCCCAACCTCAAAAGAGGCTAATTATTTTTAAAATTGTTTATTATCAAACTCTTGCGAGCCTTATAACTTCATGCTGTAAATATATTCTTCCATCAGCCCGAAGAACTGGTCGTCCCAGCCTTCTTTATGCTCATTCATCTCTTCTTCATTCGGCAGGCCCGTATGGTTCAGTATTACCTTTGTCCCTTCCTTATCTTTCTCCAGCTTATAATGAACTTCTGATGCTGCTACGTCCTCTGCCCAGTCTGTTGTTTTCCAGGTATAGGCCAGTTCTTTATCAGTAATCTTCAACACCTTTCCATACACCCAGCCATCAAACATTTCAAAATTTCCACCTCCCCGCTTTTCCACTTTAGCCTCTCCGCCACTCCATCTTCTCAATAGCTTTTCATCTGTCAGCAACTGCATCACCACTTCAGGTTTTGCCGGCACTATAAATTCCAGATGAATATCGTAACTCATATTGCTATGCTTTAGCCTGCGCTCTACATTCTTCTATTATCTGGTCCACTTTCTCCTTTGTCAAATGCTCTCTGTATGTCTTGCCCAATTGCATCATTGGTGCATAGCCGCATGCACCAAGGCATTCAGCTGGCTTCAATGTAAACAGCCCATCAGCAGTTGTTTGTCCCTCCAGTATGCCTAGCTTCTCTTTTATATATTCTATTATATCATCGCTACCATTTATCATACATGGCCCGGTGCGACAAACTTCAAACAAATATTTACCTACAGGCCTCAGGTTGAACATGGTATAGAAAGAAGCCACCTCATACACTTCTATTGGTGTAATGCTCAG
>JAFDXS010000308.1 GCA_018267795.1 Bacteroidota bacterium
TAGCTGGTATTGTTGACGATCTTACCATTCATGAGGACGTTATCGAGCTCAATGTTTTTGGCTATGACAAAATCGGTCATACCTGTGGCTTGTATGCGCGTAGTGGTATCTGTACCTATCTGCAAATTGAGCACAAAGAAACGCGAGGTACTATCGCCCGGTATAGGCTGTACGGCAGGTAAGGTGCCGATGCTGGTGATATGGTAGGCGGTATCAGTAGACGCCCTGACGTAGGACGGCAGCTGCACATAGGCATTGTACAGCGTATCCCCATTACCGAAATAGCGGTACCACCAACTGCCATCTGAGCAATGGTATGCGTAGAGGTTGCCCGCAATCATTGTACTGTTGTTGACAAAGAAGATACGGTTAGGTTTAACTGTGTTAGCAGATACAAGATTGAATATTGTCTTCAGCGTATCATAGTAATGGCTATTGGCTGTAGGATCTGCTATATACAGGTTCGTAATGGTAGTAGGATCGAAAGGCCTTGTATAGCTTAGGAAGTCTGAATTGAATAAAGCAATGCGCTGCTGCAGGTAAATAGCCTGCAATGAGTCCAGCACCTCGTAAGGAGGCAAATTCTGATATTTATAAGCGGCCTGCAAGTAGGCTGTTTTCTGCGGCTTGAAATAGTCGCTGTTGACAGTGCTTTCCAGATTGCTAACGAAGGTGAGCGGTATGCTGCGGTTGTATATATAGCTATGAAGCTGGTAGATGTCCTTTGATAATTCGTAAGGAGGTGTGCCGGCAGCATAGGTTATCATTTTATAAGTCTGAGGGATAAACCTGCCACCACTCCATATGTTTCTTGTAACGGGCGCACTAAAGGAAACATTTGTAGAGGCGGTGTTAAAAATGACTGAGGCGGTGTCGAGGAATGTGTAGCTAACCGGATAATATACGTAACCCAGCGTATTTGCCGCCTGCGAGTTTGACAACGGTTGGTTGAGATATTTGGTAACACCAGTTGCGCTGTAAGAATAGATGTAGTTATAATACTTGTACAACTCGGCAGAATTGAACTGGTTGAAGTTTACTTGTATAGTTATGTTGCCACTGGGATCTTTTTCGCGGTATGGGTTAACGTAGGCAAAAGCATCAACAGCAGCAAGACCAGTTACAAAAGAAGCAGCATTGCTACTTGCAAGACCTCCGGAATTTGAGAATACAAGTGTGGCATAAGAAACATAGTCGGGAATCTTGACAGTATCTGCCAATGCGCAGCTAGTGATGAAGGTGTGTATCTGATCGGCAGGATAGGACTGCTGGAGGTTGTAACTCATGAAGTTCTCCAACATGTCGTCATAGAAAGGATGATCCATGCCTTTTACACCATATATTGCCATACTGTCCTGCAACTGGGTAAAGAGGGAGCGTATTTGCGTACAAGGGATGGTAGATGCAATAGGATTAAGGTTGTAGTCCATTGTTTCTACACTGTCTGTCCAACCAAGCATACTACAAGAGGTAGTGACCCCGTATGATGTATGACTGAGTGTTGCTATAAATGAAAGGTCATTTATATAACCGAGGGTATTGGCACCAGGTACGCTGTTGACACAGGCTACACCGGATATATTGAATGTATCATTTGCTTTATTAGGATGATATGAATTAACGCAACCAACGCCACCGCGCAGATAAATTTTTACAGTATCTAAAGGCGAAGACGGTTTATAAACATATAATGTATAGAAGTTGTGCGCCGGTTGGAAGGTTGCAAATACGTTTACCGCAGTTGTACCTGTAAGTGCTGACACCGCAGTTTCGAAAGTACTGGTAGGACTGAGTGTATAGGCAACCGGTGTACTTGGGCTTGTTTGTGCGGCGCTGACAAATGAGCTGCTTATAGCAGTTTGATTGAGGAAGCTCTGAATAGCATTGTAGTAACTTTGGTCTTTACAGCCACCCCCGCCCGACTGCGCCGCAGGCCCGAAATAATCATAACTTACCAGGTATGGGTTACAAAGATCCGTTAATGGGATACCATTTCTTACTAATGCGAAACGCACCTGCGCCGGAATAAAATTACCATCATGCACTACTCCCGCGCCAAAGAGGCTATCTAGCGTGTTTCTTAAGTTGTTGGTGAGTGTCACGTTGCCTTGGGTACAGTTAGGCAAATGGCCGAGGATAGAATCTACAGTGCGTAAAGTAAGCACTGAGTCAAGGTGCCTGATGGCGGAAGATGTGCTATCTTCCAGCTTGGCAAGAGAATCAGCGGAAAGAGTGTCCACAGTCATAGAGGACAGCAAGGTGCCCATATATCCTATACTCGTGTCGGTAAAAGGAGTCCAGGCGCCGGAGCCAAGAGCTAGACCGCCTGTGCTGGTAAAATAAGTAGGGAAGACAGCGGAGGGGGTGAGATTCATCCTAAGCGAATCGCATGGCTTACACTTATTACCTCCATCGCCCGTCATTTCATTTTTAAATTTCTCTCTGTTTTGTAGATATAACTGAATTATATCGGTAAAATAGGAGTTTTGTACAAAAGCATTGGTTAATGTTCTGGCAGCTATCTGCTTGTTGAAAATATGGGCTATACATTCATTAAATTGTACGGAATCGGAACAACCACAATAAGCTTTCAGCAAGGCCATACTGTCAAGGCGTATTTTTCCACCCGGAAATCTTTTTAAGGAATCTGCCACATCCGGTACTAAATAAGGGGTACCCTGTAGTTTTGCAACTATTGGGTCGTGTGCGACAATGCTATCAAGCGAAAAGAGATTTAGTCCTATTGCTGTCTGTGCATTAGGCAAAGCCAATAAAATATTTTTAAAAGTATCTGTATAACAATTTTGCAGTTGGCAGTATTCAGGGTGCAGGGGAAGTAAAGAATCGGCAATTGAGTAGTCGCCTGTACTGGCCAGATAACTATAAATGGCAATAAAGGAGTCAACCCTCATTGTTTGTAAATTTCTTATGGTATCATTAAACCATACTACATAAGGAGGTAATGTAACTATACATGGGCTTTGATAACGGTAATAAAATGTGTCTTTACCTCCAACCGTGTGCCATATTTGTGTAAAAATTGAGTTGATACCGTTAACGACCGAAGGACCGCCCGATCCGTAGCTATACTGCCCATATTTGCCGCCTGGAAAAAGTTCGCTGGCCATCTGGGCTTTTTTCTTTGCACACTCATCATCGTTGTTTGCCGGGCATGGGAAAGTACGAGACTCTACTGAACGGCGGATAAAACTATCTAAGCTAACAAGGCAGTTGGGACCATTCATAAATGAATCTACTGCGGCGATGACATCATTATAATGTATGGTTAATGTCTTATGGACTGTTTGTGGCCCTTTGTCCAGGTTGAAATAATGTTTGGTGCCGGTGAAAGGTACTGCTGATCCTAAGCTAGTCACGCCTGTTACACCGAGCGTACTGTCCTCATGGTATTTGAGATTACCACATTGATCATTTATCTGGTAGTGGTAGGATGCTTTTACGGTAAGATACTTTCCGGGGCACACTGTCTGGAATGGCGTATAGCTATAAATATATTGGGCAGTATCAGTGCCGCCTGCTTCCATATAGAATTGCTTATCAAGTATGCGCTGATTGCCAATAATTTCCTGTGTAGTACCTGCTATCAGGTCTTCTGTATACCAGGTCGCATTAGGCACAGTAAGTGGCACAATTGCATGGTTAAGCGAATTGGGGCCGGTACCCACCATAGAAGAAAGTATTTGCTTTCCTTTATAGTCCTTTATAGACAATGATTGCTGCCTGTTAGGATCCTGACTCATTATCTTAGTGTAGAATGCAGAATTACCGATGTTTAAACCGAAATAACGATTCATCATTTCCTGATCGGCATTTACATACTCGTTTTGTATGACGTTGGAATCTGCAATTTGCAAGAGCGG
>JAFDXS010000309.1 GCA_018267795.1 Bacteroidota bacterium
GTATTCGTGTACATAGCACTCTCTCCATTTACGACATTGTCGCTTCCGGAGGTGTTGGAGTAAAGAGCATTATAACCTGTAGCGGTATTGTTGCCTCCGCCAAAATTGCTATAAAGTGCCTGGTATCCGTTTGCTACGTTGTTACTTCCCGTATTGTTAGTATAAAGGGCATTCAGACCACTGGCAGTATTATAATTGCCTGTGGTATTATTTTTCATTGCTCTAAACCCTAAAGCAGTATTTTGATCTGCTGTGTTGAGATAAAGTGCTTGATAGCCAAAGGCGGAATTATAACTGCCTGAAGTATTGGAAAAAAGGCTTTGATAGCCGACGCCAACATTGCCAATGCCGCTGGTTGAATTTAATGCTCCGGAGCCGAAAGCACAATTTTGTGTGCCGCCAACAGGCACGTTGTTGATATTGTAAGAAGTACTTTGGGCATTCAAATGATTGGAAAATGCCAGTGCTGCAATAGCACATGCGGCAAGGTGCAATTTTTTAGTTTTCATAGTTGATATGTTTATTGTGTTTGCGTACTCTATAAGATTTTCCGCTTCCTCTTTTATTATTAGTTAAATCATAAGCGCTAATGATTTTGCTATTACAAGATTAAAAAGAGTTGCTTGAAAAAAACAGAGGGAAAACCCACTACGTGTATTATCGTTTTGTTAGTGATTTAATACAGCAATGTGACGCTAAGAGTAAGCGGTGAGTGATGGGATTAAAAAAATAAAATGTTCTTAAGCAGGATTAACCGGGATGCCGACCCAATCGCTTTTATCTTGCAGGCGTTCGCCTTTCATTACAAGTGATAACGGCTCGATGTTTACATCATCGCATATTTCGCTGTCGTAGAGAATGATGGTGCCACCACCTACGCTGCACCGTCTGCCGATTTTTATCTGCCCTACCTTCATAACACGGTCTTCAAACAAGTGTGTTTGCGGGCCGCAATCTTCATTCAGTGCGGTATCATCGCCTATGCTTACCATATCATATTCTGTAACGTCTGTTGTGTTCATGAATATGCGCTTGCCCGCCTTTACGCCAAATAAACGTAATGCAAGCGGCAACCAGGGTGTGCCGCGAAGGAAATCGAGCAGGAAGGGAACTGCAAGAGCTTCGTATGTGGAGGTAACGGCTTCACTGCGCCATACTTTTGATGTCCACATAGGTTTTTGCTCTGCTTTGTATTTGCCTACCGTAGTCCATTTAAGTGCTACCGTAACTAAAAATGCAGGCACGCCAATGATGCCCAGATAATAGAATGGAAATTCTAAAATGATTTTCCATAAAGGATTTTTTGTTACGAGATCATGACCATAGGCTATAAAGAAGATACTGAATATAAGTATGGCTGTCTCCGGAATGAGTATGCGAATAAACTCAACAAAACTGCGGCCCAGTATGCGTTGCGGCGTAGGGCGCAGGGTAAGCTCTGCAGGGAATGTGCGGCTTTCCTGCCTACGTGGCAATGGTATTGCCGGTGAGCCAAACCACGTTTTTACTTTGGCTGTAGCCAGTTTCTCAGCAGAAGGTGGAATGGATAATACACCGATAAGCATACGGCCAGGCAAATGATAGCCCTGGGGTATTAATGCACTGTTGCCTACAAAACTATTATTGCCAATAATGGTTTTGGCTAAAGTAAGTTGCTGTGCACGCACATCGGCCTCGCCTAGTGTAACGGCATCTGCTATGAAGGATCCTTTACCAATCTCCAGCAATGGGTGTGTAACGCTGCTGGCAGTAGATACTTCTGTGTTTTTCCCCACCTTGGCACCAAGCGCACGGAAGAAGAAAGGAATATATACAGTAGCGTAAATAGGATGCAGCACTATTAATGACAAGGACATTAGCTGGTCTGCAAACCACTTGCGTATGTACAGCCAACTGTAAATAGGATACTTGCCGGGCTTAATATTCCATTGCAGCAGGCGCGTGAGCACGATAGTGACAAATGCATAAATAAGAATATAACATAAGGCAAGTGAAGGCACCACGATCAAGTAGGTAAAGTCATAATCGGGTGTAGAGTTATCCAGATTATTAATGATGATAATGATGGGCAGCAGTGGCAGCAACACTACAAATGGGAATATGAGCAATGAAAAAGAAAAAACAAGACTGTATATACCACGTTTGGTTTTAGAAACAGGCAGCGGCTGCGGTAACTCAGAAATTTCTTTTTTGGTTTCCATTCGTGCAGGGCTGCCAAGCCAGATTTCACCGGGCTTGATAGTTTTGCCATTCTGTAAATGGCTAAGGTCGCGCAGCTCTCCCCAGTCTTCCATTACGGCATCACCACTTATTACACAGTTGGTACCAATATAGGCATGATCGCCAATATGTATTTTGCGCAGCTTAAGCATGCCGTCTTCCACATAAGCATTATTTAACGCTACACGGGAGCTTATGCTGGCATCAGAACCTATGGTAACCAGGTCTTCTGCTCCAATACTTATAGAGCTTAGCTGTGCGTCCGCTGCAACCTTAACGCCTAATAAGCGTAAGTAGCGAGGATACAACGGTGTGCCATTTAAGAACTGTGCAGGCAGCAAACGCAGCATAGTGCGAGTGAACCACCACCTGAAATAATAGGTGCCCCATAGCGGATAGTCACCTTCCTTCATCTTACCGATCACAACCCACTTGAGCAAGATGGTGAGGCTAAATAATATAAGCGGTATAAAACAGAAAAAGGCGAGCGCGGCAACTACCGCATAGGTAACATTATCAGTAGCCTCATGTATATAATAATACCCGAGATAAGGGAAGAATATCTGTATAGCAAAAAGAGAATAAATAAGCAGCAGCGCAAGGGTCTGCGCTATCCAGCAGGTAATATATCTTTTAAGGGGTACATCATTAAACTTGCGTGCAGCCTTCGGCTCTTTGGCTTCTTCTTTTACATCCCATGCTGCAACGAGCGCATTCAATGGGCGATTAAGATAAATATCTTTTAATGATGCCTGCGGTACATTCCCTTCCTTGCGCAAACGGGAAACAAAGGCAGCTGCCAATAGTGAATGGCCACCGAGATCAGTAAAGAAATCATTTGTCAACTCAATATTACGGTTAGGGAAAAACTTGCGCAATACTGCTACTACACGGTCGCCTAAAGGAGCGTCGAGGTCTATCACCTCATCATCAAACAAAGGTGCATTTTCAATAAGCGAAGCAGGTACGGGTAACGACTTGCGGTCCACCTTGCCGCTGGGCAGGCGGGGCATCTCCTGCAGCTGCATAATGACAGTAGGTATCATATATGCCGGTAATGTTTTTGCCAGCTCGTTGCGGATGTTTGCCTGGTTCATGTTGACAGGGTCATCGGAAACAACGTAACCTACAAGATGGTCCTGACCATTGTTGTCTTTTTTTACGGCTACTACGGCAGCAGTAATATCTATAAGTTCTGCAAGCTTGTTTTCTATTTCGCCCAGCTCTATACGGTAACCGCGCAGTTTTATCTGGTCATCAAGACGGCCCTGGAAATCTATAGTTCCATCAGGATTGATAATTGCTGCGTCACCTGTTTTGTAAACAGTATCTCCCGGAAGCGTATTCAACGATTCTGGTTTAGCAACAAATTTATCTTTTGTCAGATCAGGCCTGTTGATATATCCTTTGCATACTCCGGGGCCGGTAACAATAAGCTCGCCCCGCTCGCCAAAGGGCAGCAAATTGAACTGGTCATCTATAACGGCGAGGTTGTAGTTAGGCAAAGGCTGGCCGATGGTAATAGTGTCGCCGGCTTTTAATTCTGCAAGTGTGGCTGTAACAGTAGTTTCTGTAGGGCCATAACTATTGAAGAAACGACGAGAGGGAATAGCCCAACGGGAAAGTA
>JAFDXS010000030.1 GCA_018267795.1 Bacteroidota bacterium
CCAATCAGCTGTTGTAGCTCAGTGGTAGAGCACTTCCTTGGTAAGGAAGAGGTCGGCAGTTCAATCCTGCTCAACAGCTCAGTTAACAAGTTGGGGCAGCGCAGCAGAGGGGAATGGAAATGAAAGTGTAAACATGGCTGCAAAGCCACAATCATAAACAAACAATTAAATACTTCTATTAAAAAAAATAACAATGGCAAAAGAGACCTTTAAGCGGGAAAAACCCCACGTAAACATTGGTACCATTGGCCACGTTGACCATGGTAAAACCACTTTGACAGCGGCTATAACTACGATTCTGGCAAACAAAGGTTTGGCGGAAAAGAAAGGATATGATGAAATCGATGCTGCTCCGGAGGAAAAAGAACGTGGTATCACGATCAACACAGCTCACGTAGAATACCAGACAGCTAACCGCCACTATGCGCACGTTGACTGTCCAGGTCACGCTGACTATGTGAAGAACATGATCACTGGTGCTGCGCAGATGGACGGTGCTATCCTGGTGGTTGCTGCTACCGATGGTCCGATGCCTCAAACTAAAGAACACATCCTTCTGGCTCGCCAGGTAGGTGTACCTCGTATCGTGGTATTCATGAACAAAGTTGATCTGGTTGACGATCCTGAAATCCTTGACCTGGTTGAAATGGAAATTCGTGAATTGCTGAGCAAATACGAATATGATGGTGATAACACACCAATAATAAAAGGTTCTGCTACCGGCGCTCTTGCTGGTGAAGAACAGTGGGTTAAAGCTGTTGAAGATCTGATGGAAGCTGTTGATAGCTACATCCCTCTTCCTCCGCGCCCAATCGATCAGCCGTTCCTGATGTCTGTAGAAGACGTATTCACTATCACTGGTCGTGGTACTGTTGCTACAGGTCGTATCGAACGCGGTATCATTAAAGTTGGCGAAAACGTAGAAATCGTAGGTTTCAACGAAGATCCGCTTAGCTCTACTGTTACTGGTGTTGAAATGTTTAAAAAACTTCTTGACCAGGGTCAGGCAGGTGATAACGCAGGTTTACTGCTCCGCGGTATTGAAAAGAAAGATATCCGTCGTGGTATGGTAATCTGTGCTCCTAAGAGCATCACTCCGCACACTGAATTCAAAGGTGAAGTTTATGTACTGAGCAAAGAAGAAGGTGGTCGTCACACTCCATTCTTCCAGAAATACCGCCCTCAGTTCTATTTCCGTACTACAGACGTAACTGGTGAGTGCGAACTGCCAGCTGGTGTGGAAATGGTAATGCCTGGTGATAACGTGAACCTTACTGTTAAACTGATTGCTCCAATAGCAATGGAAAAAGGTCTGAAATTCGCGATCCGCGAAGGTGGCCGTACAGTAGGTGCCGGTCAGGTTACTGAAATAATCAAATAAGTTTTTTAATATTCTTTATTTGAATCACCCCGCTATTGCGGGGTGATTTTTTTTACTCAAATAAATTAAAAAAAAGGCCGGGATTTTTTTAACCATACCATTTTTTTTAGCGTCTATATGCATATAGTGGTCTCAGCCCCTAACCCCTAACATCAAATTTCGAATTGATTACCCCATATAAACCCTTGTGTGCTAAAGCTATTTGTATAACTTTATCAATGCTACCTGTCTTCAATAATGATTAAAAACTTGTCTGATGAAAACGCTCCGCTACTCTTTTACTATCTGTCTCCTCATTCTTTCCAGGTCATTACTTGCCCAAACCTTTTATAATGGCAGCCTTGAGCCTGTAGTTGCGGCCTCCGTTAGCTCCTGCATGGATAATAACTATTGGGGCATTAATACGATAGGAAATGTATTTATGACTACCGTAGGCCCGCAAAAAATGTATGTAGCCGATAATACCTGTGGCTTAGGCTTTGCTAAAGACGGTGCTCACTACATAGGCTTGCATTATAGCCCTAAGTTGTTTCGTGGCAATCAACTTCTGTTGGAGTTAAATGCTGATATGATTGCCGGAAAAAGTTATGTATTTTCTTTTTATTATAAAGGCCCTTCACCATTAGTGGGTACCGGTGCCAACCTGGAATACGGATATGCGGTCAATGATACAACAGTTGATACTACTGCCGCTGTATTTGTAATTGCCCCGGTTGATACTGTTTGGCGTAAAGTTACAGCTACCGTTACACCTGCGGTAAATTGCCGCTTCATATGGGTAGCTGCACTCTCTCCTGCCGGAGCGTCCAACGATTCGGCCACTACTTATGTAGATTATTTTGTGTTCAATCCTCCCAGCAATGTACCTATTGTAAACAAAGGCACAGGCTTGCACATATACCCTGAACCTTTAAAAACCACAGCCACGCTTGAGTTGGATGATAATATAGTGCTGCCATGCAGTATGGTGCTGTACGATATCTCAGGACATATAGTACTGCAACAAAGTATTAATGACAGGAAGGTGCTATTAAATAAAGCAGGCCTTAATAATGGCATGTATTTCCTGCAGCTCACCGATAGAAATGCCGTAAGGTACACTACTAAATTGCTGGCAGATTAACGGCATTTGATAAAGTGCAAAACCATAGCCTGCGGGCTTTACGCTGATATCAGGTATATTACTATCAAAATTCTTTAACGGCCGGTCTTATTATTGCGTCTTAATAAATAACGGACACGGCCTTGTTCCTACGTAAGATATAAATTGACGAGCAACGAGCATATATATAACCCACAGAATGAGGTCAACCTGGAAGATGAGCAGCTTAGGTTGATACAAGGGTGTATTGCTGGTGACAGGAAGTCGCAAAAGGCCTTGTACGACAAATATGGTAATATGATATTTGGCGTAATAAGAAGATATGAAAACAGTATGGAGGTTGCAGAAGAAATATTGAATGATGCATTCATCCTCATCTTCACAAAATTAAACCAGTACTCTTTCAATGGTTCTTTTGAAGGCTGGATGAGGAGAATAACAATAAACTGTACAATAGATCACTACAGGAAGAATATAAAACACCAAAAAGTAATAAGCACCGATTTCGAAACAATAGACCCATACATTGAAGATGACGCAGCCAGCAAACTTTACTACAAAGAACTATTACAAATTATACATACACTTTCAGAATCTCAGCGAATGGTTTTTAACCTCTTCGTGTTCGAAGATTATACACACAAGGAAATAGCAGAACAGCTTGGTATAAGCGAAGGATATAGCAAATGGTATTTAAACGATGCAAGAAAAAAAATTAAAGAGAAAATTTATTTGATGAAGTAAAAAATAGATGGAAGAACAGAAAAAACATATGGACGATCTGTTTCGGCAGCAACTGAATGACTATCAGGAAGCGCCCCGGACTGGCATGTGGGATAGGATAGAAGGTAATCTGGATAAAATAGATGCGACAAAGGCACCCGGCAATAAGAAAACTGGTGGCTCCCGCGGCTTTATGGGTTATTCCATAGTTATATTGCTATTGATAGCTGCAGCGTTCTTCATTTATAAACAATCATCAAACCCTGCAACAGCAGACAAAACCTCACTGGCAAATAACACAACAAAAAATACTGATAAAGAAAGTACGCCTGCTACAATAAAAACAGATAATACACAAGCCACACAAGCCAATACCGCCGGGAAAACTAATAAAGCACTTGCATCTAATAATAGTAGCTCAAACATTTCAACCCAGGCAAATAACAATACTCAAAACAATAACGAAACTGCTACTACTGTAAAGCATAGTATCAGGAAAGTACACACTGCAAACAGGATAGCAAAGCACAATAATAAACCAACTCAGAAAAATACCTTAGCTCATAACAACTCTGTTGCAGACGTAAATAATAAAGACAATAGTAACGCAGTTGATAAAAGTATAACAACAAACAATCCTGCTAAGCCCGCAACTGCAACTGAAAGCACTGATATAAGTACTGCCACTGCAACAACTTCTGCGCATAGCAACCCAAAGCAAAATAAGAATGCTTCAAAGCATAAGGAAGAAATATCAACTGCAAAAACTAATATTGAATCAGTCACCCCAGCTGCTACTTCCCCAAAAACAGCCGCAGCGAAGCATATTAAGTCAAGGCCTGCACAGGTGAAGACAGAAGAAAACAACAGTAAAAGTGTAGCACCGGTACTGTCTGCTGCAACAACCAAAGAAAAGAAAAGCAAGCAACATACCGATCTGGCTAATGCTGCTACCCCTAAAGACAATACAAGAAATAACACCGATGCACCTGCAAAAAAAGAAAGACTAAATACAGCTGTAAAGAAATCTGCTCCTGCAAATACGGATGTTGCAAAGCAAGACGTACCTGCCGCAAAGCCTGCTGTTTCAAAAACTAATAAAAATATTACTCCGGCAGAAAAGAAAGCAGAGCCGGTTGCCAACACTAAAAAAATAACCGAAATACCGCCTGCAAGTAAACCTGTAGCAGCAAAAGAAAGCACAACCAGTAACCCGCTAAAACAAGACGTTGAAACACCTAAGCCTGAACTGTCGGCCAAAGAAAATGTTACATTGAACAAAATAGACAGCAGCGTGAAAGACGGTGTACCAGATAACGGCGGTAGCAGTGATGTGGCAAGTGCAACGGTAAACACCTTTAGCTTACAGGGTGGTGTGAAGCTTGGTTATGAACAGGGTTTTAGTACCTATACCACTAGCAAGTTTGTCGGGGCAATTTATGCGCAGGTAGCCCTATCCGATAAGCTCGGAATATTATTTCAGCCTGCAATAAAATATACACAGCTAAAAAATAACATTGACTATGGTTCTAAATCATACTATAGCAATACAGGCACACAAATAGCAAGAGTAGATACTATATCAAAAGACAGTTTGTTCAATTACCATTACTATGGCACTTACGATTCTATAGTTGTAAAAACTAAAACCACAACCACCTCTTACATCGGTTTTGAATTGCCAATAATGCTCAAGTATAAACTTTCAGGTTCATTCTCACTATTGGGTGGCGTAAATATTGACATAAGTAACCTATTTGTGATAGGTGATAATACAAACACCATGCATCTCAGAACACCTGAAGACAGCAGTGGCATATTGCATACTTACGAAGCGAGTGCTTATTTCAACTCAGTGAAATACACACATCCCGGCAGACCATACTCTTCTTATGTATCCTCAGCTACTCAGGCGCAGACTACAGCACGCATAGGCTATATGCTGGGGCTCGACTATTCTATAGCCAGTAAGTTTACACTTGAGTTCCTCATGACACAATCATTATCCGGCTATAACAATATTTCAGACAAGAATATAAAGAGCCTGTATTCACAACCATACTTCCGTTTATCAATCGGCTACCAATTGTTCAATATCAGCAAAAAGAAAGTACCATACAATGGCGGTCTATAGCTGGTTCTAAATTGCTGTATTACTTTAGTTTACACTGTTCTGAAGAATAAATAGGATTCCTAAAGGCTGCAATATTGCAGCCTTTCCCTTTTGTGCCAAGATTTAATTCAAAAAATAATAGACTTTTTTTTAACCCTATTCCTTTGCCCTACGTCTTTTTTACAGAGCCCCTAAAAGGCAATTATTTAATCAATAATACAACCTAAAAAAAACGTAAATCATGAAAAGAATCTTTACGACCCTGATCGCCCTTTTGCTGGTGCAATCAGTCTTCGCCTGCTCAGCCAGCTTTGGCTGGTATCAAAGCCCTACAGCCACCAGCGCCCTAAACGTTAATTTTTATAACACCTCCAGCTATGGTACCACCAGCCCCGGTTCAGCATGGATCTATTATGGTGATGGTTCATCAGGCTATTTTTCTACCGCCACCTCATCACTATCGCATGGCTATGCTTCGCCGGGTACATACAATCTCGAAATGACAATTTACGTTTATGATTCCCTTACAAGCACATATTGTACTGATTCTGTAAGAGATACAATTACAATTGATTACCCGCCGTGTGCTTCTACTGTAGGTACTGCTATATCAGGCAGCACAGTAACATTTGCTGCAACTACACCTGCGGGCACTACAGGTATGACTTATGATTGGTCATTCGGCGACGGTACTACTGGTACTGGCTCTCCTGTTTCACACACTTACACTACCATCGGCACACACAACGTTACTCTAGTAGCATATTCAAGCAGCCCCAGCTGCCTGGACAGTGTGTTTTTTGATGTTACAACGGGCACAGGTGCTAATGTTATCGGTGGTTATATAAACAGGGATACTGTTACTTCTCCTTCTGATACTGCTGTCTATAAAGTATGGCTGATTACTTATGATTCCTCTACCCACATCATACAAGCAGTGGATTCCCAGACAATTATAAGTCCTTATACATCTACTTACTATTCCTTCTCCGGTAAGCCTACAGGTTCTTACCTTGTTAAAGCACACATAACTAATGGCCCTACATCAGGTTCCGGTTATATACCTACATATCATGACTCCAGCGCATATTGGAGTGGTGCTCTTTTCGTAGCTCACAACAGCGCCGGGCCTAGTTATGGCGTGGATATATGGATGAAGCATGGCACTGTTATATCAGGCCCTGGCTTCATAGCAGGTAATGTACTGTATGGCGCTGGTAAAACAACTGGTGGTGGTCCTGTAGGCGCACCTGTAACAGGTCTTTTAGTAATGCTGCGCGATGTAAAAAATAATATAGTAGCAAGCACTTATACTGATGCAAGCGGTAACTACAAAATAAGCAACATCCCTTACGGTACTTACAGCATCTATCCTGAAGATATGGGCTATAAGACTACTGCATGGGGTAGCATAAATATTACATCTGCTAATCCGCATGTAAATGGTATCAACTTCACGCAGAATTCAACTTCTATCAAACCTGGTACTACCGCTGTACCAACTGTTGCCGGAAGCGTTGCAAGCGTTGCAGTGTATCCTAACCCTACAAGCGGTAAGCTTACTATCCAGTGGGATGCTTCAGTATCTAAGACTGCTAACGTAAACGTTACAAACATTGCAGGTCAGACAGTTTACAGCACACAGCTGAATATTGATGGTGTAGAACGCAGCGAAGTAAATCTTACAAACCTCAATGCCGGTTTATATTTCATGAACATCACTTCAGGTAATCTAAACTACACACAGAAAATATCTATCCAGCACTAATCTGCTATTGTGTTTTGATTTAATAAAAAGGGCCAGACAGTATTAAGCTGTTTGGCCCTTTTTTTATGAGAGATTTATTTTAGTGTTGTGGTTTAGGGGCCTTAGGTGCTTTGGTATGCTCCACCACTTTTTTTGTTCCTGCATTTATTACCATTGTCTGCACCACATATTTTTTCTGTAGGGTAGAGTCCTTATGCACCCGGTTGGTAAGGGTCCACATAAATTGTTTTATATGTGGGTCATAACTAATTTCCATCTTCGGTGCTTTCTTGCTTTCTTTAAAGCCTTTTTCTATTGCCAGGTTCAATGCCTGTTCTTTCGTTAGTAAATGGCAATCCTCGTGGCTGAATACAAAATCAGGTATAAAGTTTAGATTAGGCCTGCCTGTCGATTGTAGCTTATTATTTAGCTCCAGGTTTATAGTTCCCTTTATTTTGCTGTAGCCCGCACAGCGTGGATAATCATAGTCCATTTTATAGCTCATAAATACATTCACCAATACTCCTTTGGTCACTTTGCTTTTGCCCAGCATAGCATAGTGTACTTCGGTGCTTGTATCAGTATAGGTATAGTATCCCTTTTTAGTGTACTTGCAGGCATCAAAGAGGGCATCTCCAAGGTAGCTGTGCAATATGCTGTCTGCTGCTTCTCTCACTTCCTGGCGTGTGTACTGTTGTGCAAATAGTAATGTAGGCTGCAATAATAGTAGGAGGACAAAGAGTTTTTTCATTTATTGCTGCAGGTTTGGTTATTTATAGCCCAAATATACTCTTATCAACACATTAGGTCAAGGCTGCTTTCTAATACATGCATAATACTATCGCACTTAAAACTTCGCTTGCGATATTACAGCTCCCGTTTCTGCATCTAGTGTCACTATTTGGGTACTATATTCATTTTTCTTTGTGCTGTCTTTAAGGTACGCACCATCTATGCTCCAGGAAAACTGTTTGGCTTTAGGGTCATACCAGAAGTGTGCATTGGGTTCTCTATCGCTAGGTACAAAGTATTTATCTTTTGCAATCTTTATAGCCTCTGCCGAACTTAGTAAATGACACTCCTCATTTTTCAGCATAAAGTCCGGTATGCATGACAGATCAGGTGTTGCGCTCAACGACATTGTTTTATCAAATTCAATGATGATGCTGCAATCAATTGTATTGTAAACACTGCATTTAGGATATGTATAATGAAGGAAATACCTGGTATATACATTCAGCAGCTTTCCTTTCGTTTTCTTATCCTGCGCCAGTATGCCCCAGCTGGTGTCATTAGTATTGGTAATATAGCTGTAATAAGAATTGCTATCATAAACACAAGCGGCAGCAATTGGCTTATTTGTTAGCTTAATAAGTGCCTTGCTCGATTTTTCCTTTATTCCTTTCACTGTATAGCTCTGGCTGAAAGCAATAGCTGGCCAAATAAAGAGAAGTAATATAAGAACACGCAATTTATTGTTCATCAGACTTCTAAGTTAAAAAGTATTCTGCAACTGTCCCTAATACCATTATGGCCACTGATATTTTTTTATTGTAGTATTAATTTTAAGCTTTTATTTAATTTGAAATTTCTAAATATTTGTTTATCTTCAGTGTGAAATTGAACAATTTGAATTTGTTCGGCTAAGCCAAAAATCATTATCATATTCTGCTAGTCCGATTACCCCTTCTTTGCAGCGTCTGATGTGCTCTAATGAGATTTCTCCAACGCCTCTTTGTTACTTGGTTGGCGTAAATATTTTTTTTCACGAAATCTTATTTTCTATGAAATTACTTCCGTTTAATAGTGAAACGCGAAAGCGTCTTATGCAAAAAGGTTACCAGCACATAGAGATCAAATACATGATTGATGCTGAATTTTCCTGGCTGGCTGATGATAAAAAGTTGCAAATATTAAAAGCTGTAGATAGCAACGATACGGCACAACCTGATAAGCTTGAATACATTAACTCAGAAAGCATTGATGCATTATTGCATAATGAAGCTGTCAATTCATTTATCATTGTCAATGCTATAGATGATTTATAATCATCTATAGGACACAGTTTTTCCTGTCCCTTTTGCCTGTCCTCGACATCTTGTGTTTAAAAAATAATTACAGCTTTTGCTCAGATATGAGCGCACCTGTATTTGCATCTATGGTCACAAATTGTGCTCGGTAGTTGTTACTTCGTGTATCGTAGTAAGCGTTTTGTATGTGCCAGGTAAACTGTTTCTTCACATGGTCGTAAAAGATATACGCGTATGGTTCCCTGTCGCTTAGTATTAGGTATTTTTCCTTTGCTATATCTTTTGCCTCCCTTATTGTTAGTAGATGGCAGCCTTCATTTTTCAGCACAAAATCAGGAATAACGGATAAGTCAGGATCTATATCCAACTCAAGTCTATTATTCAGTTGTAGTGTAATGCTGCACGATATAGTATCGTACTCGGGACACTTTGTATAAACATAGTGCATAAAATAGCGGCTGAAGATATTTATCACGCGGCCTTGCGTTCTTTTATCTTCAAGAAGTATTCCCCAGGCGGTATCACCACTGCTCGTTACATAATCGTAATAAGTCCCTGTGTCATAAGTGCAGGCCTTAGCAAGCTTAGTGCCTATCAGCTTAGGTAACAGAGCTTCCGATTTTGTTTTCACTTCATTATAACTATATTCTTGTCCTAAACACACAATTGGAAGAACAATAAACAGGAAGGCTATACTATTTATTTTGCTGCACATTAGTAGTCAAATATAAAATAAAAACGCCCCCGTTTTGCGAGGACGTTTTATATCGTTTAGCATATTGGCTTATGGGGCCAGGTCTGCATCATCATTAGCATTATTCTCTTGCTGTGGCGCAGCAGGTGCCTGTTCGCTTGTAGCCTGCCTTTGCTCATCATTGTTGTTGTTATGATGCTGTGGGCGGTCACGGCGTTCTCCACGGTCGTTGCGATCACCACGATCCCTGTTGCCACCACTGTTTCTGCGGTCGCCACGGTCACCACCTCTACGTTCACCCCTGTCACCGCCTTCGCGTTTTTCAGGTTCTACATAGCCTTCAGGTTTTGGCATCAGCACTTTACGGCTCAGGCGCAGTTTACCCGTTTTAGGGTCAGTACCTACCAGTTTTATTTTCACTTTGTCACCTTCTTTCATTACACCTTCTAGCGAGTCAAGGCGCTTCCAGCTCACTTCAGAGATGTGCAGCAAGCCTTGTTTGCCGGGCATAAATTCTATAAACGCGCCAAATGGCATTATGCTCTTCACAGTGCCTTCATAGGTAGCGCCTATTTCAGGTATGGCCACTATGCCTCTTATCCATGCCAGTGCCTTATCTATACTTTCTTTGTTAGAAGAGAATACTTTCACTACACCTTTATCATCTACTTCTTCTATGTTTATAGTAGCACCTGTTTCACGCTGTATTTCCTGTATTATCTTACCACCCGGGCCTATTACAGCACCTATAAATTCGCGGTCTATAATGATCTGTTCTATACGCGGTGCATGTGGTTTCAGTTCAGGACGGTAAGTGTCTATACACTGGTACATAGCATCCAGTATATGCAGGCGGCCATGGCGCGCTTGTTCCAGCGCCTGGCTCATTACTTCCATGCTCAGGCCATCTACTTTTATGTCCATCTGTATACCGCATATACCATCACGGGTACCGGTTACTTTAAAGTCCATATCACCCAGGTGATCTTCATCGCCCAGTATATCGGTAAGCACGGCAAATTTGCCATTCTCGCCGCTTATCAGGCCCATTGCCACACCACCTACATGCTTAGGTAATGGTACACCTGCATCCATCAGCGCCAGTGAACCTGCACAAACAGTAGCCATTGATGATGAACCGTTTGATTCAAGAATGTCTGACACCACGCGCACAGTGTACGGGTATTCAGCACCAGGCATCATTTGCTCCAGTGAGCGTTTTGCCAGGTTGCCATGTCCTACTTCACGACGGCCAGGGCCACGCATAGGCTTTACTTCACCTGTAGAAAATGCAGGGAAGTTATAGTGCAGTATAAACTTTGAGTAGTTTGATGTTGCAGCACTTTCCAGCAGCAGTTCATCTTCGCTGCTGCCCAGTGTTACTGTCGTCAGCGATTGCGTTTCACCACGGGTAAAGAGGGCAGAGCCGTGCGGAGAAGGAAGATAATCTACCTCCATGGCCAGCGGGCGCACTTCATCCAGTCTGCGGCCATCCAGGCGCGTGCGGTCGTT
>JAFDXS010000310.1 GCA_018267795.1 Bacteroidota bacterium
TTTATCAGTAGCGAACCATAAATATCCACGACTATCTTTATAAATATAATATACAGTATTACTAACGAGCCCATCAGCCATGGTAAACTGCCGAAATGCGGCCAGTGTAACTGAGGCCCTCAAAACAAATAGCAGGAGCAGTATTTGATGTAAATATTTAATGGCCTTGTGTTTTATAAAAAGTCAAAAAATCATTTACACGTCTTTGAGCTATTTGTATTAATTCCTCCTCACCAATCTTAACATAATAGGTATCTTGCTTGATAAGTTGGGTTATGTGTCTAACGTTAATAAAAAAAGACTTGTGAATACGGTAAAATGGCGGTTTGTTATATTCCTGCTCTATGGAACCAAGCGGCTTACTTAAAATGCCGATACAGGCTTTATTATTTGCCAAATAATATACCTCAGTATATGGCCCTTTAGCTTTGAAATATAATATGTTCTGTACCGGAACTACATCTATTTTACTACCAGTTTTTATAAATAACGGCTGCAATTCAACATAATCCTGGGAGGTGTCATTGGTCTCTTTTTTATTAAAATGCTTTTTTATTTTTTCGTAACACTCAACTATTTCCTGTTTTAATAAAGGTTTTAGAATATAATCGAAAGCTTGCATCTTTATGGCTTTAACAGCATAAAAGTCATAGGCTGTAACGAAAACTATTTGAAATGGAAAGGAATGTACCTGCTGAAAAGCATTAAATATTATTTCCCGGTCTAACTGTACATCAAGAAAAGCAATATCAATTTTTTTATTGCCTGATAATTGTAGAAAATCATTTGTATCAGAACCAGTACCTATTACCTGTATTTGCGGACAGTAATTTTCTAAGCAATATTGAAGATATGATGTACAACCCGGTTCGTCGTCAATAATTATCGACTGAATTCGATCAGTTTTCATAAAACGTATAGTTGATAAGGTCATCTAAATATACGAAATATGCGTTTAAAAACTGAGCAATTACAATTGAAAAAGTTAGACTGTTTATTCCAACATATTATCCTCAATACCCCATTTTTCTACCAAAACATTATATTGCTCAACGGGCAGGCGTGTAACGCCAGTATAGTAACCAGCTATCTGGCGTTGGCGAAAGGCTTCATATAAAGTGACGGCACAGGCTACCGAAATATTGAGTGACTGTACCATGCCTACCTGGGGGATGATAAAATTGCCATCGCAATGGCTGAGGCATTCGGCAGTAACCCCTGCATGTTCATTACCAAACACCAATGCTACCGGTTCTGTAAGCTTTAAGTCGTAAAGAGAATGTGCCTGCTCACCAAGATGGGTGGCATATATCTTTGCGTAACGCTGACGAATGGCTTTGATACAAGCTTCTGTATTATCAAACTCGTGAATGGTAAGCCAGCCGGCTGCTGAAGCTGAACTTTTCTTGCCAAACTGCTTATGCATGGCTATCTGCGTGTTGAGTACAAATATCTCCTGAATACCCACAGCATCGCAGGTGCGCATTACGGCGGCTATATTATGCGGGTCGTGTACATTCTCCATCACGATGGTGAGATCGGGCTGACGATGGCTTAATACGCTCTTTATCCTGGCTTTACGTTCGGGTGTCATAATATAAGGCTGCAAAGATAAAACATGCAAGCTTATACCAAAAACAAGGCCCTTCTGAAAAGAAGGGCCTTGCAGGAAATGGTTTATAAACTCTATTAATCAAGACGTAGTTTTTCTTTTACATCACCCGGTATGCCTCCCTTATTAAGCAGGAAAGCGGTGGTTTTGTATTGTACATAAGCTTTACTTACATAGAGATAACCCTTGTAATCGTTTTTGGTACCCCATGAGTTCTTTACTATGTAGTATTCTTTACCATTCTGATCTTTAGCAATACCTACTATGTGCATACCATGATCGTCTGTAGTGCTGTAGTTATCGTATGCTTCCTGGCGAATCTCAGGTGTAATCTTCAGTTCCGGCTTGGGACCATTGAACATATCATTCTTTTCGCTATCGCTCATGTCTTCATATTCTTTCTCAGGCACATAAGCTACCCCATTCTTCCAGCTAAAGTATTTTTCGCTTACGTCTGCTGCCCAGGCCACTGTATATCCATGATTAAGCGCATAGTCTATAACGTGTGTCATATCTTTCAACTTAATATTATAAACTTTCTGGAAAGTCCAATTGTCCTGTACCAGAAAAGGCACTTTGGTATAGTACGGCTGATCGCTGAATGAAGAAAGCTCTACATAATCTTTAGGATTAATACCCACTACTTCGTTGGCAAATGACTTCGGCGTGTATGTTTTGCCCTGCCAAGTAAATGTTTCAGGTACAGGGCCGAGATATGCATCGAGCACAGCATCAAAAGCTTTTTTCCATGCAGTGGAGAGTTTGCCATTAGCATTGTGCACTACCCCATCCAGCATGCCTTTAAGCACTGCCTGCAGTTCGCCAAACTTATTCCTAGAGGTACCATAATGAAGACCTGTATAAACAGACTGCGGCATAGTACCATACTTAGCATACATATTTATTACATCATGACACTCACCACCATCGCCCCAGTTGAGGCCACCATGCAGGCGTACATATACATCTGCTTTATCCTGATACTCGCAACGTGCAGTATATATTTCTGAAAGGTCAACCGGCTTTTTGCCCATGCGAATCATTTCACTTTCCAGGAAGGAATTGGTAGAATAACTCCAGCAGGTACCTGAGCTTGCCTGATTTTTTACAGAAGTGTTCTCAATATTAACCACATCAGTAAAATGATATTTCTTTTTTGCGCTGTCGCTTTTATTGTTGTCCAGCTTTTTTACAAGGTCGTCCTGCGCGGCAGCTACCAAAGGCAGCGCAGTGACAAAGAGCATTATTATTTTTTTCATTTATATTTTTTGAAGCAGGGCGAAAATACCCAATTATCAATTAATTACTAATAAGATGACAGGGTGAAATGAGGGGGTAAATATGAAATTTATACAAGATCGATCTCATATAACAGATCGCGATTGCCGCCTTTAATGCCGTATAGCTTCTGGTCTGCTACCGCAAAACTGTCATATAGCTCCATGAGCTTCTCGGCAAGCCTTATATCTCGTTCTTCGCTGTATAGCTCGTCACGGTCTTCTTCGTCCTGCAGAGAATCGCGATATTTTATGTACTCGACGTTATCATCCAGATCGGCATTAATGCCAGCTATAAGCTGCTGTACAATAACGGAAGGATCGCCCAGCGCAAAATCGAAGAGCATTTCCTGTAAGGTCTCTTCGTCTTTAAAGACTTGATTCTTTATAAACATTGTGGTGCAAAGTTACAAGGCCGCGGCAGATTAAAAAGATAAAATACAGCAAAAAAAATTCCCGGTTGGTACCGGGAATTTTATAAAACTGTACGGATTGGAATTCTAAGCCATTATTCAACCCGCCATCTTAACACCAAGCATTTGCATCAGCATATCCCTTACTGAGGGATAAAACAGCTGATATGCGTTCTGCCTGTTATCCGGCACATCAGTATGCTGCATGGCGAGAATGTATATTAAGGGTTCAGGCACCTCCAGGACTTCGCATATCTTGGTGAGATTGCGAGAACTTGGCCTTTTAATGCCATTTTCAATTTGCGATACAGAGGTAGGAGACAGTTCACACATCTCAGCAAGTTCATGTTGTGTAATGCCACGCTCTGTTCTTATTGATCTGATACCTATACCTATATTCATTTATATTGATATTTTATTGTTATTAAAAATTATTTACTACTTGTAACAAAAATGCTATTTAATCAACATTAGTTCACCTTTCTGTTCATAGGTTTTTCCGTTGGCGCATACATACTTAATAAAGTAATAGTATGTAC
>JAFDXS010000311.1 GCA_018267795.1 Bacteroidota bacterium
GAGAAAACGGGCGAAAGAAAGCCGCCCGAAAAAAAAGCTTCAGTTTTTTCGGGGTAGTGCTACTATGAACGACAGTGCTACTGCGCTGCCGGGCTGATTGGCTTCGATGGCTTTTCGGTTTGCGTTTCTTTTATACTTTTTTATTCATTGCCTGGTTTTTTTGTGTGTCATGTTCTTGCTTGTCAATTCCTGTATTTATTTGTCCCGCTCTATCATCCGCATAGCGCTATTATTTTATTTCGCAGCTCTATTATGTTGCCTTTGGGTATGTAAGCGTCCGCACCTGCCTGCAGCATTGCGGCTATGGTGGCGGGTTCGGCGTTCATGGAGTGGGCTATGAGCTTTATCTGCGTCCATTGTTGCCTTATGGCTTTAGCAGTTGCTATGCCGTCCATTATGGGCATGTTTATGTCCAACAGGCAGATATGGGGCAGGGTGGCAGCCTGCTGTAGTTGTGCGAGCAGGACTGCGCCGTGTTCGGCTGCTGTGTGGATGCTGAAGCCTATGCAGCGCAGTATGGCGCATAGCTCTGTACGGTAAATGGCATGGTCTTCTGCCACCGCTACGCTGATGTGTTCGTATTTCATAGGAGGATGGGGTTATTGCTGGTTTACATCGCGTATGTTATTTGCCTGAAGCCATTGGCGAAAGGCTTCGGCATCTTCCGGTGTATGCTGTACCAGCTTGCCGCCCTTTAGCGAGATAATGAATACATCAATGCTGAACGCCCAGGCCGATAGTGCGGATGCTGGATGCGCGAAGCCGGGATAGTGAGGCTGCTTTTTTTCAGTGCCCATAGTGTGGTGGTTTTTCGGTTGATTAAAAAACTGCAGAGCACCGCGCATAAAAAGGGCGTGGAACTCCACCTATCCGGCCCTGAGGCACTGGTATGCCTTAAACGCAAATAAGTAAGCCCACGCCTTTGGCGTGAGCGTTTTACCTATTGTCTCGCGTTTAAAAGTTACCAGTTTTCAGAGCCGAGACTCAAAGCAAACGCTTTAAGATTATTTAACGGGGTAAAGATAGTGAGGAAAAGTGGGAAGTAGGAGAAAGGAGTTTAAAACAGGTCTCATTATCTATAATGAGACGCGAGCTTGTTGGTGAAGAACAGCAACAAGGGAGATGACACTATCAATTTCATTCCGTATTTTTCGCCCATGAAAATTATTATACCCTTCAGGCTTTTAGCCTGCTTGCTTTTTGTTGCATATATCTTAACAGGGTGTAGCCCGGACAGGAGCGTTAACACTGATGTTCAAAAAGCAGAAAATGAGTTTGCTGCTAATTATATTTATAAACTTTTTTGTGGCGACTCAAGTTATTGTTTAGCTAATGTAACCCAGACTATAAAGGATACTGCAAAAGAAAAAATTGTTGCGTCATGTATTTTTCTAAAGCCACTGCAATATGAGAGTTCGCAGCTAATATCAGTAATACATCAAAAGGATGAGGGCATGTTCTTGCGATATGAATATGGTATGAAGGGGTACTATATCTATTTTGAGTTAGGTGTAGCGCGAGTAAATAATGACTTTGCCATTAATAGCTTTAAGGCATACATGTTGACAAAACAGCGTTCCGCGGTGCATTTTTTTGTTTCGGACCATATACTTGGCGTGCGATATTTTATACTGGTATGTGGTGCATTGCTATGGCTTTTTCAAATATTTACTGTTATTATAATTGCTAAGAGTAGGCTTGCGAGACCTGTAAAGTTTTTTTGGATATCGTTGGCTGCATTATCAATAGGAAGAATAACAGTAAGTTGGACAACAGGTATTATAGCGACACATTTTCCAGCTTTTAGCTTTACTGACCTTCTTTTAGTTCGGCAAAATGGTCAATGGTTATTGCTAATGTATGTGCCTGTGTTTACAATTATCTTTTGGGCAAACCGTAAAAAGATATTGACGGGACGAACAAAGGGAAGTGAGGCAGATGAGCAAATTGCTGAATCATACAGAAGGCTGGAGCAAGAGAAGGTAGCCGGGCAAGAAGAATTAGATTAGCTGCCAGCATGCCTGGTGTATTTCTTCCTTGTTGGTGAAGAACACCAACAAGGAAGAAGAGAAGCAACGTTATAGTATAAAAGCGTAACTTCAAATACTATGCAGGAAAAAAAAGGCAAAAACGAAGGTTTGCAGCATGATGGGGCGGGGATAAAGATGCGCTCGAATGACAATCCTTATGTTTCGCCTGATATGCAAAAAAAGTTGATGCAGCCTCGCAAATTGTCTTCGTATTTTATCATGTTAATTGAAAGCGGTTCCATTACATATAATATAGACCTGCAAGGCTATATGCTGACAGATGGACACTTGCTTTTTGCAATGCCTAATCAATTTCTCGTACCGCCTGTTAAGACAGATGATCTTAAATATTTTAAGCTACTGTTTGATGAAAATACATTGGCCTTGCTGCCACAGCAATTTCCCTTCCTGGTTAATCCTTTAAATGCACCGACTATAGTTTTTGAGGGTGCTGCAAAAGAAAGGGTAGTAAAGGTTTTTGGAATTTTAGATCAGCTGCTGCACTTAGGTAAAGATGATACCGATACTGAAGTAATATTAAGTTACCTGAACTCATTGCTGACAGAAATAAACAGTGCTTATTTCAAAAGCAAGGAGCCCGTTAGTATCTTAAATACTAACCTTTCAAAGTTCGTGGAGTTTAAACTGGTGGTGGAAACTTACCTTACGGAGCAGCCTTCCATTAATGAAATTGCGGAGAAATTAGCTTTATCTACAAACAGCCTGTACCGGATAGTAAAAGAATATTCAGGCACATCGCCGAAGGATTATTTTGTTAACCGGCTGATGGCGGAAGCTCAGCGGAAATTGCGTTATTCAAATACTTCTATAAAAGAGGTGGCCTATGAATTAGGGTTTAACGACCCTGATTATTTTTCAAGGCTCTTCAAAAAAAGCACAGGAAAAAGTGCGAGTGAATTTTTGCCCGGGCAAGATTTGTCGGGTAAATAAAGTGAATTGTCCATTTCCACCATTTTGTGGCCGGCTACTTTTGCGTCATAAAATTCATTCAAATGAAATTTGCATTAGTAACAGGAGCTAACAAAAGCATTGGCTTTGAAGTGGCGCAGCAACTTGCTCAAAAAGGAATTTATGTTTACCTGGGCTGTCGCAATTTAGAAAATGGTGCTGAGGCCATTAGTAAATTGAAGGCGATGGGATTAAACAATGTGGAAGCTATTCAGCTTGAGGTGACAGATGATGAATCTGTAATGAAAGCCCGTAAAGAAATAGGTGAAAAAACAGATGTGCTGGACATACTTATTAATAATGCAGGCATTTTTGGAGGGCATCCACAAAATGCACTCGATGCAACTATTGATCAGTTTAAAGCAACTTATGATGTAAACGTTTATGGCGTGGTGCGTGTGACACAGGCATTTATTGATCTGTTGAGAAAGTCGAAGGAGCCGCGTATTGTAAATGTAAGTTCAAGCCAGGGCTCGATAACTTTGCACAGTGATCCGACCTATAAATACTATGACTACAAAGGCGCGGTATATCTCTCCTCAAAAGCAGCATTGAATATGTACACGGTTGTATTGGCATATGAATTGAAAAATACCGACTTTAAAGTAAATGCTGTTTGTCCCGGATTTACAAAAACAGATTTCAATGGGCATCGTGGGCCGGGAACTGTGGTGGATGCGGGGAAGCGAATAGTAAAATATGCGCTGGTAGGCAATGATGGCCCAACAGGGAAATTTTTTAGCGAGGAAAATAATCCTGAAACAGGAGAGATACCCTGGTAAAGAGGACTACTTCAGCGCGACTTCGCAAATAGCTTTCATGCCATCATTTATAGCCTG
>JAFDXS010000312.1 GCA_018267795.1 Bacteroidota bacterium
AACCAAAATATAAGATATCAGACGATAAAGAAAAAGTAGTTAAAGAGTTAAAATCATTAGCGAAAAAATCGGATGATGTATGGCTGGCAACGGATGAGGACCGTGAGGGTGAGGCTATATCATGGCATTTGTGCGAAGTATTAGGTCTTGATCCGATAACTACAAAACGCATTGTTTTCCACGAAATTACCAAGCCGGCAATACTTAAAGCTGTAGAAAAGCCACGCCATGTAAATATGGACCTGGTAAATGCACAGCAGGCCAGGCGCGTACTGGACCGCATAGTAGGTTTTGAACTTTCCCCGGTATTATGGCGCAAAATGAGCATGCGCAATAACCTGTCTGCGGGTCGTGTGCAGTCAGTAGCTGTGCGCCTGATTGCAGAGCGTGAACGTGAGATAACAAGATTTGTAGCCCAGAGCAGTTTTAAAGTAGAAGCGCTGTTCCAGGCACCTGATGCAAATAAAAGAAGTGTACATTTTAAAGCTGAAGGACCGGATAAAATCAAAGAAGCAGGCACAGCACGCAGCTATCTTGAGAAATGTATAGGAGCTACGTACACTGTAAAAGATGTACAGGTAAAGCCTGCTAAAAAATCACCGGCGGCACCGTTCACTACCTCTACACTGCAACAGGAGGCGAGCCGTAAGCTAGGGTACTCGGTGTCTAAAACCATGTTGCTGGCACAGAAGCTGTACGAAAACGGGCATATTACCTATATGCGTACTGACTCGGTAAACCTATCTGAAACGGCGATTGACGGTATTCGTAAAACAGTAACATCGCAATACGGAGATAAGTATTTTCAGTTCCGTAAGTATAAAACAAAGAATGAATCTGCGCAGGAAGCGCACGAAGCTATTCGCCCTACAGATATGGATGTGGCATCGGTAGGCGATACAGATGCTAAGCGTCTGTATGATCTTATCTGGAAGCGTACAATGGCCAGCCAAATGGCGGATGCGCAACTGGAACGTACAATAGCCAAAATAGATGTATCTGCACATCCGGATCCGCTTACAGCTACCGGCGAAGTGCTGCGCTTTGATGGCTTCCTTAAAGTATATATAGAAAGCCGTGATGATGAAGATGGTGAGGAGGAAAATGAAGGCATGCTGCCACCACTGACAGTAGGACAAAAGCTAGACCTTGAGCAAATGCTGGCATCAGAACGTTTTACGCGTCCATTGCCAAGATATACGGAAGCATCGCTAGTGAAAAAGCTGGAAGAACTGGGTATTGGTCGTCCATCTACTTATGCACCAACTATCAGTACTATACAGGCGCGTGGCTATGTGGAGAAAAGAGATAAAGAAGGCGTGAAGCGTGACCTGCAAATAATAACACTAAAAGCTGATAAAATAACTGAACGTACAGATAATGAAAATGTGGGTGCGGAACGTGCTAAATTATTCCCTACAGATCTGGGACTGGTAGTAACAGACTTTCTGAATGAGCATTTTCATTCAGTAATGGACTATGGCTTTACCGCCAAGATAGAAGAAGAGTTTGACGAGATAGCAGAGGGGAAAAAAGTATGGAATAAAATGTTGGATACTTTCTACACGCCTTTTCACAAGCAGGTAGAAGATACTATAGAAAATGCCGGGCGTGCGAAAGGTGAAAGGGTATTAGGCACTGAGGCAAGCACCGGTAAGCCTGTTGTGGCACGCCTGGGCCGCTTTGGGCCTATGGTGCAGATAGGTGCTACCGATGAAGAAGAAAAGCCACGATTTGCAAAACTCCGCGCTAACCAGAGCATTGAGACAATAACAATGGAAGAGGCGATGGAGCTTTTCAAGCTGCCACGTAAGATAGGCTTATTTGAAGGAGAGGATGTGGTGCTGAACATTGGCCGCTTTGGCCCCTATGCGCAGCATGCAGGTAAGTTCTATTCTTTGAGGAAAGAGATGGACCCCTATACTGTGGAGCTGGAAGAAATAGCGCCATTGATAGAGGAAAAACGCAAAGCTGCCGCAGAGAGCACGATTAAGATTTTCGAGAAGGAAAAGATTAAGATACTGAAAGGCCCTTATGGCCCATATATAAAGCAAGGGCTGCGCAACTATAAAATACCAAAGGAGAAGATTGAAAAACCGGAAGATCTTACCATAGAAGAAGTGAAGGCGATAATAGAAGACGTAAAAGCTAATCCGCCGAAAAAATCACCTCGCGGTAAAAAGGGAAAATAATTTTTTTGTTGTAACTTGAATGTGCGAGAAAAGGAATTAGTTATGCAGCAAAACAAGGAAATTAACGCCCTCCTGAAACTGATAGATGATCCGGATGACGAAGTGTTTGACACCGTAGCAGATAAATTGCTTAATTACGGTAAGGATATTATCCCCAACCTGGAACAACTATGGGAAGTAACGATAGATGAAACACTGCAGGAACGTATAGAGTTGCTGATACATCGCGTGCATTTCCAAGACTTACAGCAGGATTTCCTGGAATGGAGTAAGTCAAAACACCCGGAATTACTGCGTGGCGCGATACTGATTGCTAAATTTCAATTCCCTGATCTAAATGTACCTGCCCTGTTATCACAGTTCGACCAGATACGGCGCAACATTTGGCTGGAGCTGAATAATTACCTTACGCCGCTGGAGCAGGTAAATGTTTTCAACAGCATCTTGTATAATTATTACAAACTGCAAGGTCACGAACTTACAGAACGTGAGCCAAAGTTCTTTTTCATAAACCAGGTTCTGGAAAGCAAGCAGGGCAATGCCTATTCTCTGGGCATATTATATCTTGCGCTTTGTGAGTTGCTGGATATACCCATATTTGCAGTTGATATACCACGACAATTTGTATTTGCATATATCGATACATTGCATCATTTCTTTGCGCAGGAAAGCGAGGGTGTGCAGCAGATACAATTCTTTATAGATCCTATTACCGGTATGGTTTATACGCAAAAAGATGTGGATACTTACCTGCGCAAAATAAATGCTCACGACCGCGATCATTATTTTACACCTATTCTTTCTAAACGCGTTATTTTTAAGATGCTTGAGGAGCTAAGCCTCTGCTACCGTTACCGACGCGAGGAGCAAAGAGCTGATGAGATACAGCAATTGATGCGTATCATTATTGAAGAGTAATTAATTATTTGCTTTTCCTGATATCAGCAAGAGATCAGCAAGTGCTAGAGCTGTTGCGGCTTCTACTACTACCGGTACTCTTAGTGCAATGCACAGATCATGTCTTCCTTTTACACTAAAGCTCTGTACAGATTGGGTGGCATGGCTCCATGTTTGTTGTTCCTTAGGTGTGCTGCTGGTTGGCTTCACCGCCACACGAAAATATAATTCATTACCATTGCTGATGCCACCATTTATACCGCCTGCATTATTTGTACGCGTATTGCCTTGTGCGTCTATTATGGCATCATTATGCTCGCTGCCTTTCATTCTGGCAGCATTAAAGCCACTGCCAAATTCAATTCCCTTTATAGCCGGTATAGCAAATATTGCATGACTAATAACAGACTCTACAGAGTCAAAAAAAGGCTCTCCTAAAGAAGACGGCAAATATTTTACATTGCAGGCAACTATACCGCCTATGCTGTCCTGCTCTTCAACGGCTTTCTGAATAGCAGCTTCAATATTGGTATTTCCACAGGCTTCTGCAAGGTGTGCTTCTATTTCGGTCTTGCCTAAAATCTTTTTTGCTACTACGCCTGCCGCAACTATAGCAACCGTAAGCCGGCCTGATGAGTGGCCACCACCTCTATAGTCATTAAATCCATTAAACTTCTGATGTAAAACAAAATCTGCATGTCCTGGTCTTGGAGTATCTCTTATTG
>JAFDXS010000313.1 GCA_018267795.1 Bacteroidota bacterium
ATGAGGGTTGTCTTCTATAGCTTAGACCCCTATATTTGCAACTCACCCAATATTGACGCTGATGAAAAAACTCACTACATGCGCTATAATTGCATGCATAGCTACATCAACTTTAATAGTAAGTTGTTCAAGCAATAAAGAATTAAGTGCCCCTTCCCTTTCTTATAACAAGGTTCACCATCCTGAATTTCTGGATAACATTGCTTTAGGAGGCAATGCTAACAGCATCAGTATGCGTGTAATAGACAATGCAAAGAAGGAATCATTCCGCAATTCTAACTTCAAGTCTTCATTTGCCGCCGGTTTACAGCAGAAGTATGCTTATATACTCGGTGTAGTACCACAGGCTATCACCAATCTATCCCTTTATAATTTTATTGACGAATGGTACGGTGTGCATTATCGCCTGGGTGGCAATGATAAATCAGGTATAGATTGCTCGGCATTCGTTCAGCGTTTGTATGAGCAGGTATTTTGTACTAACTTGTTACGTACAGCTATCGAGCAATTCAGCACCAGCATATTTATAGATAATAAAGACAGCCTAAAGGAAGGCGACCTTGTTTTCTTCCACACACGCAGGAGTCGCATTACACACGTAGGTATTTATCTTAAGAACAATTATTTCGTTCATGCATCTTCCAGCCAGGGTGTTACCATTAGTAGTCTGAATGAAGCTTACTGGCAGCGCAGCTTTGCCGGTGCAGGTGAAATACCAAAGAACAGAGGTTAGTAAATCTAAAAGTATATCTCAAGCTCTTGCCAATGCAAGAGCTTTTTTTGTCTTTACAAATCATGGCATAGTTTTTACATGATATTACATCCTTGTATCAGGTATTTTGGCATTTATAAAACCGAACTATGCAAACAGCACTACTCAGGTCTTCCGAATGGGAAGCTAAATTGAACAATCATACTGCAGTTATTGATACTGTAAATGAAAAATTTTGTGAGTTTACATTCAAGCCTTCTGAGGAAATGCTGGCTGAAATAACCAACAATTATTCTAACGCTGTTATTGAGGAATATGAGAATAGTCCTGGTTTCAGCTCTTACAAAGTACATTTCGATATAGCCGGCACTAAAGGCGAGGCTATTTATAAAACCACGCTGCAACTCTACCCTATGTTTGAAGATTTTGATACAGAAGATGAATACATGCGTTCATTCAGGTCTCGTTTAATTAAATAAGAACAAACTAACGTTATAAAGCAGTCCACAAATGTGGACTGCTTTTGCATATAATAAAATTATCAGCCGGGATAGTTATTGAAAAAGTAGTTCGTTTAAAGAAGGGCTTAATACAGTTAGTGAAATAATAACTTCGCCACAACCACATATGTATTTATTGCTGGTAGGTATCCCGGATGTACAGGCTGAGATAGATACATTAATAGGAACCGGAGACGAGCATGGGGGTATAATATGTGCTGCATCAATTACTGCTGTTGATGGCGGCATAGTAGGCCAGAGACCAGGACTAGTTACAGAATACGTTTGCGTAGCTAAGGGTGCTAATGTCAAAATTGTAGACACATATTGATTACAGGAAGCATCGAAAGCCTCAATTTGAAATCTTTGTGTACAGCTGCTTGTATTTTTTACAAAAATAGACTGGGCATTTGCCATGTAAACTAGCGACATGGCCAGTAACGTAAATAATAAGTTCTTTTTCATTGATAAAAGTTTAGGTTATCAACAAAATTAGCTGATGCAAAAGACTTATACTACCGTTTAATAACGGTATTTGATAGCACAACATGCAACTATAAGTTAAACAACAAGCTATTTAAAAATCATTTTATCACTTCAGTTATTACGCTACCGATACAACCATTGGGCATTTGTATATGCAGCAATGCAGCAACAGTTGGTGCTATATCAGTCATGTGTATTGTGCGGTGAGATGTCCCCCTTGGTATATGCCAGCCATACCAAAGTAGTGGTATATGTGCATCATAAGGTTGCCATGTGCCATGTGTAGTACCATATGCTTTTGTTTCATACCAGCCTGGGTTGAAGATCACCTGCATTTGTCCACTGCGTGGCCTATAGTACCCATTTATTACCATAGTATGTATCGGCTCGGGCAATGCTATGCTATTTATATTCTCAAGGTCCACTACATATTCTACTTCAGGGCGCTTGTAAAGCCAATTACGTATGGCAAGCTTTACCTTCTCTCTATCCAGCTTTGCATTTGTTATTTGCTCATCGTTCAGATACAACTGATAATTCATCATTGCTTTTACAAGCGTATCTCTATGAAAAACAGTTTTAAGATTTGCATTCAATTCATCCAGCATATCGGCTGCAGTAGAGCCTGCAGGTACATCTAGGTCACTCAGGAAGCCGGCATTATGCGCTGCTCCATGATCTGCGGTAAGGAATAACAGATAATTGTCTTTGCCCACCTTTTCATCCAGGTAATGGAGAAATGAGGCGATGTCTTTGTCAAGACGCAGGTACATGTCTTCTACCTCTACAGAGTTTGGCCCAAACTGATGACCAATGTAGTCACTGCTTGACAAACTAACGCATAAAAAATCGGCATCTCTACCTTGCCCCAGTTTCTCACCTTCTATACACGCTTTCGCCATTAGCAGTGAGTAAGTATTACCTGCAGGTATGGTTCGCAGCACATTGTATTTTTCGCTTTGGGTCAGCGTATCAAACTTATGCGGAAACACCGGCGCTTTTTCTCCCGGCAGGTTTCCTTCATAAGCATTCGCATCCGCCGTGCTTTGAATGTATGTATTCGCGGGATATAGTAAATTCCAGTTTTGCTTTACCAGGCTGTCTGCTATAAGGCGCATATCAAACTTGCGCAGCCACTCAGGAAATTTATTTGGATAGTAAGTGCTGGTAGTGAAGTTGCCTGTCTTGTCATCATACCAATAAGCAGCATTAGCAAGATGTCCCGCAGGCAATATGCTTCCACGATCTTTTAACGATACCCCATATACCTTCGAGCGAAGATTAGTAGCAAGTTTCAATTCATCAGTAACAGTAGTTACCAGTAAATTCCTCGGGCTGTAAGAGCCTTTGCCATCTGCATTGCCTACCAATTGTACTGTAGGGTCATCTACGCAGTACACGCTTTTACCTGTTGCATTGTCTATCCAGTCATTAGCAGCTATACCGTGTATAGAAGGCACAGAGCCTGTATAAATACAAGTGTGTCCGGGACCTGTATAAGCAGGCAAATAATTGATCAAGGTATTATCGCAGTTAAAACCGCCATTTATCAGCCGCTTAAAGCCATCATTGCCATAACGCTCATAGTAGCGGTATAGGTAGTCCCAGCGCATCTGGTCTATTACTATACCTACTACCAGTTTAGGCCTGCCATTGTATGGATGATGATGTTTATTTTTCTTAATGCAAGATGAAAGAGATAAAACTATAATGCATAAAAGCAGGTAAAATCGTCTCATTTATTCAAATTTCGTTGCAAAAGTGTTAAACAAAGCTTATATCACGTGTTATATTTGTTTTAACTTTGCAGCCATTATAATTTGTACGCAATTTCAAAAACAATACTATAGAATAATATGGACATTTTTGCCAAGTTTGAAAACAGGTTAGGGCCTATCGGCGACTACGCTGAGAAAGCTCCGGGTTATTTTGCCTTTCCAAAACTGGAAGGAGAGATAGGAAATCGTATGAAGTTTCAAGGTAAAGAACGCATTGTTTGGAGCCTGAACAATTACCTTGGTCTTGCTAACCACCCTGAAGTGCGCAAAGCAGATGCTGAAGCTGCTGCAAAATATGGCCTTGCATCACCAATGGGCGCCCGTATGATGAGTGG
>JAFDXS010000314.1 GCA_018267795.1 Bacteroidota bacterium
CTCCTTAGTGAATATATGAAGCAATGAAGGGCCGGCCACAACACCGGCCCTTTTTATTTGGGTTGATTAACTATCCAGCATTAGCTTTTTGATAAGACGGCCTATTATTTTGCCTATTAAACCGGGGTGAAAAAAGAGTGTTTCCATGTTGGCTGCTGTTTACTATGTCAAAAGTAGAGGTGGATAGTGACAGCCTTATGTCAGCAGGGGTGAAAATAATTAGCAAATGTTACGCAGGCTGGAATAAACTATAATGTTGCTGCAGTTCTTCGGAGAGCTCGCGCATGCGGGTATTGAGCTCAAGAGGGGCAACTACCTTTGCATAGACGGTGAACATGAGCAACCAGCGTGCAAAACCTTCCAGCGAGGCGGACAAGAAGGTCATTTCTACGCCGTCTTCGCCCCTGTCTGTTTCCTGTACAAAACCATAGTAATATTTCTGCTCGGAGAGGTGCCTGATGACATGCCTGCTGAAGAGCACTGTTACAGTTTCCATTTTTTCTTTCTCAGCTATCTGCTGCAGGTATTGTTTTAGCGAAAGGTCGCGCTCTTTGAAGGGCTCATCTGTAATCTTCAACTGGCGTATGCGATCTATACGGAAGTCGCGATAGTCTTTTCTCAGCTGACACCAGGCTATAAGGTGCCAATGATTATTGGCGTGGCATACGCCGATGGGCTCTATACTGCGCTGGGTGAGTTTTGCATTGTGCCAGGCAAAGTACTCCAGGTGCAGTACGCGCTTTTCTGTAATGCTGCGAAGGGTAGTTTGCAGCACATTATCTTTTGCACTATCGGGGAGGTTTTTATACTTGAGGGCTTCGATGCGCTCGTCGAGATGCTCGACAAAATCTTTTTCTGTGGAGCGCAGGACTGCCCTGACTTTGTACATGGCAGACTTGTACATGGCATCGATGGCATTGTCCGCAAACTTTTCTATGAGTTTCTCTGCAGTAATAAAGGCAGTGGCTTCCTCCTTTGTGAAACTGACGGGAGGTAAGCGGTAGCCCTCCATAATGGAATAGCCAACACCCGCCTCACCAATGATGGGAATACCTGCTTCTTCGAGCGTACTGACATCGCGATAGACGGTGCGCAGGCTTATATTAAACCTGTCTGCGATCTCCTGTGCTTTTACCACTTTCTTCGATTGCAGCTGGATGAGTATAGCTGATATCCTGTCTATCCTGTTCATTACAAAAAAGTAATGATTAAAGTTAGGCTATTCGGGAACTTCGGTGTTGCTTTTTTCTTCCTTCAGCCATTTCTCCCTGTTGAGGTGTGTAACGACCACCGGAATATTGTAGCGTGCGGTAATAAACTCCGCCAGCTTCTCAGCAGCATATACGGAACGATGCTGGCCGCCTGTGCAACCAAAATTGACACTGAGCGCTTCGAAATTGCGGGAGAGATAATCTTCCACATTCAAGGATACGAGGCTAAACACATGGTCTATAAATTCCGGCATGCGTGTTTCGCGCTCGAGGAACTGCTTTACAGATTCGTCCTGACCGGTGAGGTACTTGTATGCTGCGTAGCGGCCCGGATTTAGCAGACCACGGCAGTCGAATACATAGCCACCCCCATTAGGGCCTTTATCTTTAGGAATACCGTTCTTGTAAGAAAAGCTGCTGATATTAACGGTAAGCTTTGAGTCCTCAGAAGGCCTGGCTGCTGCATAGCGCTGCTGCATCTCAGGTGTAGAAATATTCTCCAGCAAGGTGCGCAACTCAGGGTAAGGCGGCAACTGCGGATTGGTAGCCAAGAAAGTTTCGAGATTCTTTAATGCCGGGCCTATGCTGCTGATAAAATGCGGCTTATGCTGCAGCAACCCACGGAACCCATAAGAACCCAATACCTGCAATAAGCGAATGAGCACAAACTGGGCATAGCCACGGCGAAAATGGATCTCGTCCATGCGCGGAACATGCAGATCGTTGAGAGAGGCCATATAACCGTTCAACAGATCTTCTTTCCATGCCTCGGGTAGCTGTGCCTTGGCCTGCCATAGCAGGGAGGCGATATCATACTGAGGAGGGCCCTGCATGACCCCCTGGTAATCTATGAAGTAAACCTTGCCATCGTGCAGCATTATGTTGCGGCTCTGGAAGTCGCGATACATAAGCATTTGCGGCTGTACACGGCCCAGGTCTTTGCTTAATGCCTCCAGCTCGTTGAAAAGTAATATACGGTCGTAAGGGATGTGTTGAAGGTCTGCGAAATAATATTTGAAATAAAGCAGATCGGCCATGATCGCCTTTTCGTTAAACTGATTGGAGGCGTAACACTGCTTGTAATCAGCCTCACGGCCGGCTATCCACTGCACGCGGGCAAGCATAGCCATGCTCTTGTGAAAATTTTCCTTTACTGCATCGCTGAAGCCTTCTTTGTTCAGCTGATCGAACAAGGTAGTGCTGCCTAAGTCTTGCTGGAGATAAGCCCGGCGATCTTTACTGATGCCATATATCTCAGGTACATTTATTTTATTCTTGCGAAAAAGCTCTGTAAAATAATAGAAGGCGTTGTTTTCTGCTACGTTAGTATTATAGGCACCTATAGCCGAGTCTTTACCTGCACTAAGCCTGTAATAACGGCGGTCTGAACCGGAAGCAGGAAGTGCTTGCACCGTTTCAGGAAGTTTATTAAAATGCTCTTCAAAAAGTTTTTCTAAAGTATTTATGGTCTGTGTTATGGACTTATTAGCGCTCATGGTTGTTTCTTAGGGTATTCAAATAAAAAAGCCTCTTTATCCGTTCTGTCGAACTCGTTCCAGTGCTTAGCGTTTATACGGGCTGCTACAATGCCGCAGGTAGGCATATTGTCCACACAAAAATCAGGTGAAAGTTCATTAACGAACAAGGTGATACCGGGATTGTGCGCCACAATAAAAACAGTTTTCACTGAATCGTCAATATCGTAAATCACTTCTTCGAACACGGAAGGGATGCAGTGGTACAGCTTCTCCTCCCATTGTATCTTCTGCTCGTCGTAGCCTACAGCCTGGGCAATTTTCTTAGCTGTTTGTTTTGCCCTTTTGGCGGTACTGGCTATTATAAGGTCAGGCACTACACCCAGATTTTTCAGCTTTTGTCCCATTTCCGGTGCATCATGTACACCGCGGTCGTTAAGCGGCCTTTCAAAATCACTCTGCAAAGGGTTTGCCCAGCTGGACTTGGCATGCCTTATCATCACTAAGGTTCGTTTCATAATCACTACTTCGCTTTATAATATTTTAAGCTTAGGGTATTACCGTCAAATTCGGCATAGCTATCGTACCTTATCCAGTCGCCCAGGTTGAGGTACATACTGTCTTTTGGCAGTTGATATTCTATGGCAATGTGCCGGTGGCCAAAAATGAAATAATCTATATGTTCACGTTCCAGGGTATCGAGGCAAAACTGTACCAGCCACTCTTTCTCGGGGCCGAGGAAAGGCTTTTCGGCCACTTCGTGCTTGGGGCCCATGCGGCTGAACCAGCTTGCCACACCTACGCCCGTATCGGGGTGCAGGCGGCGATATAACCATTGTGATAAAGGGTTGCGTAATACTTTCTTTAAAAACTTATATCCATTATCTCCCGGCCCGAGGCCATCGCCATGGGCTATAAAGAACTTTTTACCGTTGTATTCTCTTCTTATGGGGAGATGATGCACCTGTATGTTCAGTTCATCCTCAAAATAACCCCGCATCCACAGGTCGTGGTTGCCGGTGAAGGCCTCGATATGAAGTCCGGCATCGCTTAGCTCTGCTAACTTGCCGAGAAAACGGGTGTAACCTTTGGGAATCACGTTCTTATACTCGAAC
>JAFDXS010000315.1 GCA_018267795.1 Bacteroidota bacterium
TACCTGCAATGGTAAAACCATTGAAAAGAAAGGTGATGTAACACTTGTGAGATAAATTTTAAAATTAAAATCATATCCCGGCAGCTAAAACTGCCGGGATTTTTTTTGCAATAAAATGATGTTCAATGAAATAGTGAATTTCAAGTGCATGGCATGATTTTATCAAAAAGATAGTATCCCTGCAAGTATAAGGGTACATAGAATGAATACAGTTGTATTTAGTTGCGATATCACAGGCGCTGCTACACCATTTTTGCATTTCTGGGAACACACGGTAGGCAGCGGTCATGCTACGCTTGCCTTAAGGGCCGACTGGCAGCGACAGTTGGCGCGTAGTCACATAGACCTCGGCTTTCGGCATGTGCGTTTTCATGGCATTCTATCCGACGATATGGGTACCCTTGTAGATGAAAATGACCAGCTTGTATATTCATTTTTTAATGCAGATCAGGTTTGTGATTTTCTTCTTTCCATAGGCATGAAGCCATTTGTTGAGCTTTCATTTATGCCAAATACCTTGTCTTCCGGTGATGATATTGTTTTTCACTATAAAGGAAATGTTACACCACCGCGCGACTATAATGCATGGACAACATTAATACACAACCTGGTAACACACTGGGTGGAGCGATATGGTATAGAGGAACTTAGGCAATGGTTTTTTGAGGTATGGAATGAGCCTAACTTAAAAGCCTTTTGGACAGGCAGCCAGGAGGATTATTTCCGTTTATATCAATATACTACCGAAGCAATAAAAAAGATAGATGCGCAATTAAAGGTAGGTGGCCCTGCAACAGCAGATAATGCATGGATAACTGAATTTTTACAACATTGCGAAGCAAACAATATTCCGGTAGATTTTGTTTCTACCCATCATTACCCCACTGATGATTTCGGAAAACCTGGCGATGATACTGTGGCACAACTGGCAGCAAGTCGCCGTAGCGCACTGCGCGACGAGGTAGCGATAGCAAAAAGTAAAGTAAAGGATAAGCCACTATACTATACGGAGTGGTGTACATCATCCAACCCATTTGATGAAATGCATGATCAGGCTTATGCTGCTGCGTTTATTGTAAAGACAATAATGGAAGCGCAAGGCTATGTAGATGGCTATAGCTACTGGACCTTCTCAGACATTTTTGAAGAAAATTATTTCTCTTCTGTTCCTTTTCATGGAGGCTTTGGGCTTCAAAATATTTATGGTATTCCTAAGCCGGCATATAGAGCGTTTGAATTGCTGCATCGCTTAGGCGATAAAGCATTGCAGGTGCATGGTATGCACAAGACCGTTGATGCCTGGGTGCTGCAGAGAGAGAATACTATACATGTCTTATTTACTAACTGGGCATTGCCAAAACATGAAATAAACACAGAAGAAATAAAAATAACATTGCCGGGCCTAACAAACGTTTCCTCCTCTTTTATAGAAATAATTGATGAAACGCATGCTAATGCATACAAGACCTGGATAGATATGGGCAAAACCGGTAGTCTGAGCCCAAATGATGTGCAGGCATTGGAGAAAGCATCGATGCTGGTAAAAGAGCCTATAGAAGTAAAATATGCAAATAAGGAGGCTTATATAGAGTTAACATTATCACCGCAGGCTACGGCATGCATAACACTGGAGCTTAAATGAAGTCTACAGCAGAAAATATATTACCACTTTCAAATCCACAAGGCACGGATGAAGAAATGCTGTTGCGGTTACAGCAGGAAACATTTGCCTATTTTATAAAAGAAGTAAATCCGGATAACGGGCTCGTAGCAGATAAGACAGAGCCGGGTGCTCCCTGTAGCATAGCTGCTGTAGGTTTTGCTATCAGCAGCTATATTGTAGGTATTGAGCGTGGCTTTATGACAAGGGAAGATGGCATTAGCAGGATACTTACGGTATTAAGGTTTTTTGCCAATAGCCATCACGGTCCTGAACCGGATGCTACAGGCTATAAGGGATTGTACTATCATTTCTTGGATATGAAAACCGGCAAACGTGCCTGGCAATCAGAATTGTCCACTATAGATACTGCTTTCCTTATAGCTGGTATTCTCACCGCCGCCAACTATTTCACTGGAGATAGTAAGGAGGAGCAGGAAATCCGTGACTTGGGCGATGCCATGTATAAACGGGTAGATTGGCAATGGGCATTGAATAATGGTACCACGCTGTCTCATGGTTGGAAGCCTGAATCCGGTTTTCTGCCGTATCGCTGGAATTACGGATATAGTGAAGCACTTCTGTTATATATACTGGCATTAAGCTCGCCTACGCATCCCATCGGCAAAGAGGGCTATGACGAATGGCAAAGCACTTTTGAGTGGAAGAAAGTTTATGATATAGAATACCTATATGCGGGCCCATTGTTTATACATCAGTTCTCTCATATCTGGCTCGACTTCAGAGGTATACACGATGATTTCAATCGAAAGCATAGTACAGATTATTTTGAAAACAGCCACAGGGCCACAAGGGTACAGCAACAGTATGCTATTGAAAATCCTAAGCGTTTCCCGCGCTATGGAAAAAATGTATGGGGTTTTACGGCCAGCGATGGTCCCGGCCCTGCTACATTGGAGGTTAATGGTGAGCTAAGACAATTTTATAATTATACAGCACGTGGTTGTCCTTTTGGCCCTGATGATGGTACGGTATCGCCCTGGGCTATTGTTGCATCGCTGCCTTTTGCACCGGATATAGTGCTGGATACGCTACGCCATTTTATAGAACGCTTAAACCTCATGAGGCGTAGCGATAATGGCTTGTATGCCAGTTTCAATACTTTATACCCTGAAAGGAATAGTCACATGCACGGCTGGGTATCGCCATGGCGCTTTGGTATCAACCAGGGGCCCATTGTATTGATGATAGAAAATTTTCAGTCAGAACTCATCTGGAATATAATAAAAAAATGTCCGCACATAAAAGAAGGCTTGCGGCGTGCAGGCTTTAAAGGGGGCTGGCTTAGTGCATAACTTAAATAATTATAAAAATGGAAAAGGAATGTCTTGCAGGCCAAACGGCAATGGTAACAGGAAGCAGTTCAGGTATTGGCTTTGCAATAGCTGTTACTATGGCGAAGGCAGGTGCTAATATCGTGGTCAATTATCACAGCGACGAGAAAGGTGCTGCAGATGCTATAGCTCAAATAACACAGGCAGGCAGTAAAGCTATATCCGTACAGGCAGATATAGCTAAAGAAGAAGATGTGCTTCGTTTGTTTGATGAGGCTCGTAAACATTTTGGTACTATAGATATCCTTGTCAATAATGCAGGTATTCAAAAAGACGCCGCATTTATAGATATGACACTGGATGAGTGGCGTAAGGTAATAGATACCAATCTCACAGGGCAATTCTTATGCGCGCGTGAAGCTGCAAAAGAATTTATTACGCATCCTGCAAAGAAGAATGTACGGTCATCCGGCAACATCATTTTTATTAGTTCTGTGCACGATATTATTCCTTGGGCCGGGCATGCCAATTATACCACATCGAAAGGAGGTGAAACAATGCTTATGAAAACAATGGCACAGGAGCTGGCGCCTAAGAGTATACGTGTAAACAGCATAGCGCCCGGAGCCATTAAAACAGATATAAATAAAGAAGTATGGTCTGATCCTGCACAGCTAAAAACATTGATGGACATGATTCCATACCAGCGGATGGGCGAGCCTGATGATGTGGCTAAAGTTGCTGTATGGCTGGCTTCAGATGATGCTGACTACATTACCGGCACTACTATTTATGTAGATGGCGGTATGACACTCTTTCCCTCTTTTGCGCACGGCGGTTTAAGCT
>JAFDXS010000316.1 GCA_018267795.1 Bacteroidota bacterium
ACAGGGAAGGAGTTTTTTATTTTCCCTAACAACTCTCCTCCTGTTTCTAGGAGGAGTACCCGCAGGGGGAGGTGGTATATTTATTACAACCCTTCCGTCACTGCGTGACACCTTCCCTAAAAACAGGGAAGGAGTTTCTAAAAGTTTACTTTTTTAAAACGGGAGTGGGGGTAAGCCCAGTTCTTTTAGGAACTCATTATGCTTTTTGGCGGCTTCTGTTGCTCGCTTTTGGATATCTACTAAGTTTTGATGTACTTTATTTAGATCTATTTCTTCATCTTCTACTGCGGTGCTTATGTAGCGTGAAATATTCAGATTGTAGTCATTACCGGCAATTTCCTCCATTGAAACTTTGCGTGAATAACGATCTTGATCTGTTCTGTACTTATAAGTATCTACAATCTTACGTATATCATTTGGCTCTCCATCTTCACCATCGCGTAAGCGATTTTGGCGTTTGCCTTTTTCAAAGTGTTCACTTGCGTTTATAAATAAAACGTCGTCGAACTTTTTACACTTCTTCAAAACAAGAATGCAAACGGGAATGCCTGTAGAAAAGAAAAGATTGGCAGGCAGACCTATTACCGTATCGATATTGCCGTCTTTTAGCAGCTTGGTGCGAATACGCTCTTCTGCTCCACCACGGAATAAAACGCCGTGCGGCAAAATGATAGCCATCGTTCCTTCATCGGCAAGAAAATGGAAGCCATGCAATAAAAATGCAAAGTCTGCAGCTGATTTAGGCGCCAAACCGTAACTTTTAAAACGGAAATCTTCTGCTAATGCTTCGCCCGGCTCCCAACGGTAGCTAAAAGGCGGGTTAGCCACAATGGCATCGAACTTCAGCTTTTTAGCCGGATTCATTTCGTTGAGAATATCCCAATCGTTGAGTAGTGAATCGCCGTGATGTATTTCAAATTCGGTATCCTTTACACCATGCAGCAGCATATTCATACGTGCCAGGTTATAGGTGGTGATATTGTTTTCCTGCCCGTAAATTTTGCCAATACCATAGGCCCCCATCTGTTTTCTGACATTCAGTAACAGTGATCCTGAACCACAGGCAAAATCTAAAACTTTATCCAGTTTTTTCTTTTTTCCGTTTGTTGGATCCTGACTGTCGAGCGTGACGATCTCGGATAGTATTGTAGATATTTGCTGGGGTGTATAAAATTCACCAGCTTTTTTGCCGCTACCAGCGGCAAACTGGCCAATTAAATATTCATAAGCATCGCCAAGTATATCCGTATTTATGGAAAACGTTGCAATACCTTCGGCAATCTTCTGAATTATGCTGCAAAGCCGTTTATTACGGTCTTCATAAGTACGCCCAAGTTTTTCTGAATTCAGATTGATCTCTGAAAATAAGCCCTGAAAATTACTCTCAAAGGATTGAGTTTCTATGTATTTAAAGCCCTTCTCCAAAGTGCGCAGTAGCTCACCGCCCTGCGTACGTGCCATTTCAGCAATATTGTTCCATAGAAATTGTGGCTCAATTACATAATGGACTTTGCGGCGCATTTGTTTTTCAAATTCAACCACATCTGCTTTATTTGCCTTATACCATACAGATAAGGGGCTCTTTTTATCATCTTTATCTAAAACAGGGTAATCAGGGCCCAGCTCTTTTTTTGCTGCTATTTCATAGTTGTCAGATAAATAGCGCAAAAAGAGGAAGGACAGCATATAATCGCGGAAATCATCTGCATTCATAGCTCCGCGCAGATCATCTGCTATCGCCCAAAGTGTTTTACCTAATTGTTGTTGTTCTAATACTGTCATACTATTTATTTAAACTCCCCTCTTTTTGAAAGAGGGGGAAAGCCTTGGCATAGCCAGGGCTGGAGTGATTATACTACCCCGGAAATAATTGTTGCATCAATCCCTTTTTGTGCTCTTTCAGTGCTTCTATTTTTTCTGCTTGTGCCTTTATCAAGTCATCTAAAGAAGAAAGGCAATCAGCGATTTTTTCTTGTTCGGTAGGTTTGGGGAATTTTATTGGATAATCTTTAATTACATCTTTGTCACCTCGCGGCATTTTTACTCCTTCGGCACTATTCATGATATAGTTAATGAAGTTGTCATTCTTTAACAAAAAAGATAAAAATGTAGCGCAGACTTTTGTCCCATGCCTAATTACAATAACATCATTTGAGGTGGCACCATTAATATCTGCAAACCAAACTTTCTTTAAATATGGTCGAATATTAGATAGCAAAATATCATCTTTAAGAAATACTGTGAAAGAGCCACTCGTTGGAAGTTTTGAGGCAATTGTCTTGCCACCATAGTTTGGTAGAAGATTTTCGGTGCTAACATAAGAGTCCAATTGCAATTTTTGGACTGTTATTTTTTCGCTTGCAAAATATGCAATTCCCTTTGTGCCAAGTTTATCAACTTCCCACTTGCCACTATTCTTAAACTCCGAAAAACGCAACCTGGGTATAGTCTTACCTTCGGCAGGGAATAACTGCTGCATCAGCCCTTTCTTATGACCTTTCAGGGCCTCCAGCTTTTCATTTTCTGCTGTTATTAATTCATCTAAAGAAGAAAGGCAATCGGCGATTTTTTGCTGTTCGTTTGTATCTTTCGGTAATAGAAATTTATAACCTAATACATCTTCATTTTTTAGATTTGTTTGTTTAACACCGTCATCAAAAGCTAAAAAATATGGATTTCGATTTAAAATATAAAAAAGCAAAATTTTGTTTGCGTCAAACGGCGTTAGCCTACAAATTCTTTGGTTAACAGTGTATTGATGATCTAAATCAACATAAAAACATTTTGCGATTGCCTTTCCATTTGGTACGTCACTTAGCACCATTAAGATATCTCCTTTTTTTGCTAAACAAGAAGCAATATTTGTATACTTCCTCACTTCGCCATTAGATGAGATAAATTTAGAGTTTACAACAACGTATTTCCCTTTTTCAACAATATCTTGTTCATGAGCTTTACCGTTTTCATAAATTGCAACTTCGCTTACAGTTTTCTCTTTCCACCCCCCACTATTTTTAAACTCAGGGAAGCGCAATTTGGGTATCGCCTTATTTTTTATTTCTTTATTCATAAGCAGATAAGCCGGATATTTCGCCACCCTGGGCAAGTTTTTTTAAATGCGGTACTAAGTCTTCCATTAACGCCAGTTCCTTTTTAGAACGTTCCTTCCAACCTAATTCTAATGGAGCCAGCAAATCGTTCAGCTTTTCAGCATCAAATATCATCCTGCTGATTACTCCATCTACAAAGCTTTTTAGTGCAGCCGTTGCCAAGCCGTGATTACGCGCTATAGTTGCTAGTTCCTTATTATGTTTGTCTTCTTTAAAAGCTTCGTAACCTTCCCGAATTTCTCTTTCATTTAATGCTTTGCCTGTTTCCAGGCTATTAATATAGTCTGCAATATCATCGCGCTCGTCCATGAGGTTAGCAGTGCTACCCAGCAAGCTTATTAGCTGTTCGCGGCTCATTTTCTGCTTTGCAGGTGTCTTCTGCGTGTATTTTGCTATAAGCGCCATGATGTAATCATAGTCCACCACTGCAGATGCAAACAGGACAAACTCAAAATCGAGCTGCTGCACTTCCGGGGTTGCATTATCACCTTCTTTTGTTTGCTTTTCCTTCAGCCGTTTCGCTGTTTCCAGATAAGCACTTTTAAAAGAGCGCAAATCGTCGTTAGGTAATAGCTGCTCTATTTTAATTTTACTCGCTGTCTCCAGATCGGTGTATTGATCGAGCTGGGTCTTCAGCCGCTGCACCTCTTTAAAATGATTGATAAACTCTGTACGCG
>JAFDXS010000317.1 GCA_018267795.1 Bacteroidota bacterium
ATGTAGCATTGACCGGTACGAATAGCGCATCACTGCCAGGCTATGGCTTCCAGGCAGCGGCAGTAACTGCAGGCAACGTACAGGCGGGTTCCTTTATTGTTGGTTCCATCGCCGATCAGCATACTACATCGTTTATAGGATCAGGCAGCGTACAGCTGATTGAGAACAAGCGTATCATACCATATACATCGGGCCCAGGTGTTTATGAAGCTGACTTCCAATGGACTGCCCCGGTGGCAGGAAAGGGCACAGTTACACTATATAGCGTATTGCTCGCTGCGGACGGTGATGGTACAGAAGCAGGAGACCAGGCAAATGCAGCAACACCGGTAACTATAGGTGAAGCAGGCGCCAATGACGTAAGCTCCGTAAACAACAACATAGACATTAAGGCATATCCTAACCCCGTGAAGGATAAGCTGCAATTAAAACTAACAGGGACCTTAAGTGGCATCTATACAATAAGCGTGTATGATATGGCTGGCAAACAAATAATGCGCAAGATGGCACCTGTAAACAGCAAGGAAATTAATATAGAGCTAAATGCTAACGATTGGGCCAATGGCATATATCAATTACATATCATCAGCGATGGACTGCAGCGAAGTATGCCAATATTAAAAAACTAAACAATAAGTTTTTATTTAGTAAGCCTGCTATACAGCAGGCATTTTTATTCTTTTCATTTCAACTTTTTCGGGTTTCATCTCAGGAAAATACCATTTCATAGAAAAGCATTCAACTTAATGGCCGGGAAAATTTAAGTTACTTATAACTAATTAATTAACAATTAATTAGACAGTATCTTTTTCTAATAAATTTAACGAAATGAAAAAAAGAATTTTACTGCTTACTTCTGTATTATTGCTTGGTTATGTATCTCTTTCCAGCTACACACTTGGGCCTGCAACTGAAGCTTCACTGGATCTTACAGGAGATACTGGCGGCAGCACGAATTGCAATACTGGTGGTGGCTGCCATGCAAACAACTCAACCGCAACAACAGATACAATTTATGTACTGGATAAAACTACCGGCCTGGCTGTAACGCAATATACACCGGGCACAGTATATACAGTGAATCTTAGCGGTACCAATACCAGCACTTATCTAACTCATTTCGGTTTTCAACTGGCAGCTGTTTTAGGTAGCGGCAGCCAGGGCGGATCATTTGCGACAACAACATCCAAAGTACATATTAAGACACTTAGTGGCAGGCAGATAGTAGAACACAACGGCGTAATAGCAGGCACAGGCAATAAGTACCTTGCAACAATGAATTGGACTGCACCCCCAAAAGGCAGTGGCGATGTTACTTTTTACGGCATACTGAATGCCGTAAACAATAATGGCACCAATGACGGAGGAGATATACCAAACCCGGCAGCACCACTTACCATAACTGAAAATACAAGCGCTGCCGTTGCAACTGTAACAGACAATACTAATATTAAAGCCTATCCTAACCCTGTAAGCACTGCACTTACAATAGAGCTAAGCAATAATACCGCAAGTGCATATACGGTAAATGTTTACGACCTTTCCGGAAAGAAAATAATGAATAGTGTTGGCGACTTGATCAATGCAAATAATAAACTCAGCATCAATACAGCTAACTGGAATGCAGGCATATACCTGGTGCAAATAGTAATAGATGGTACGCAGCATACACTGCAGATAGCAAAACAATAATTTCTCATTCTTATTACATACTGAAAGCCATCTGTGAAAACCAGATGGCTTTTTTAATACAGTAAAATGAGTATAGCATATAGCAGCATCATGCCATCTACCAACCCCAAATAAGCTTTGTCGGATGGATATCTTTTGCTATACTCAATTGCTGCCTTTGTGAAGAGCGCCGCAAGCATATCTGCCCATAGCCTGGGCAACGAAGGGTAGCGAAAATATTGTACAATACAGAGCACTGCAAATAGAACAATAGCAGTATTTATAAGCCTGTAACTGTTTTTTAATCCTATAAGGTTAGGAAGTGTATATATATCTGCTTCCAGGTCTGTTTGCATATCTCTTATATCAAAGGCTACGCATAGTGTAAACATAAAGACGAAGCGCATGAGTATTTCGTAAGGGTAATTCAGGATTGGCTTATTCCAGTATAGCATTGGTAAAATACTGGTTACTATTGTCCATACGCTGGTAAGCACCGTTATTTTTATCCAGCCGAAATCGCGAATGCGCTTCTTATTCTTAAATGGCAGCATGGGTATAGAATAGGCAAAGGACAAAAGCCCCAACACTATACAACCCAACCATATCTTCCATGACAGCCAGAATAAAGAGGTGATACACATTAGCAGTCCGGCAGCACATAAGAAGAAATGCCAGTATTTAAAATGCTGTGTCCATACATAAATATCAGAAAGCTTTGCTGAAGATTTCTTGATGATATGATGCGTATTATATACCAGCAAAGTACTGCCAAAAACAAAGACATGCAGGGAAGTATATAAAGGTGGAATAGCGGCTATTAATAAACGTTCTGTAGCCATACATAAACCCACTGCGCAACATGCAGCAAACAAGCTTGTAAACAGTATCCATTCTACCAGTCTATTAATTACCTTCTTCATTAAATGCAAAAGTACGACCACAAATGTAGTCGTACTTAAGAATTAGTTGTTTATATTTCCTGTTGGCTACAGTGGTATATTTCCGTGCTTGCGTTTAGGCGCATCTGCTACTTTCTGTTCTAGCATTTTATAAGCTTTTATAAGCTTAATGCGGGTGTCTTCCGGCACTATTACTTCGTCTATAAAGCCCCGTGCGGCAGCTCCATATGGATTTGCAAACTTTTCTATATACTCGTTTTCCTTTTCCTTCCACTTTGCATCATGATCGGTTGCTTCAGCTATTTCTTTTTTGAAAATAATTTCTGCCGCCCCTTTTGCACCCATTACAGCTATCTCTGCGCTTGGCCATGCAAAGTTCATGTCTGCACCTATGTGCTTAGAGTTCATCACATCGTAAGCGCCACCGTAAGCTTTGCGGGTAATAACTGTAACCTTAGGCACCGTGGCTTCGCTTAATGCATACAATAGCTTAGCCCCATTGGTTATGATACCACCCCACTCCTGGTCAGTTCCCGGCAGGAAGCCAGGCACATCTACCAGCACCAGCAAAGGCACATTAAAGGCATCGCAGAAGCGTACAAAACGTGCACCTTTTTTACTTGCATTGATGTCCAGTACACCGGCGAGCATAGCGGGCTGATTAGCCACAATACCTATACTGCGACCGGCAATGCGGGCAAAGCCTACTACTATATTTTCAGCATAGTCTTTGTGCACTTCTGTAAAGCTCTCTTCGTCAGCAATAGCAGCTATTACTTCTTTTATATCATAGGGTTGGTTGGCATTGTCCGGCACTATTTTATTAAGTGCAGGTCTCGACTCTTCGCCCATTTCATAATCATATACCGGTGCATCTTCTTCGCAGTTCTGCGGTATATAGCTCAGCAACCTCTTAATATTTTCTATACACTCCAACTCATTTGCGCAGGCAAAATGCGTAACACCTGATTTTGAAGCATGTGTTTGTGCGCCACCTAATTCTTCACTTGTTACATTTTCATGTGTTACGGTCTTCACCACGTTAGGCCCTGTAACAAACATGTATGAGGTATGCTCTACCATTAAAATAAAATCTGTAATGGCAGGAGAATAAACTGCACCGCCGGCACATGGGCCCATGATAGCCGATATTTGCGGTATAACCCCTGAAGCTTTCACATTGCGATGAAAAATATCAGCATAG